>JBDKJZ010000070.1:0-14866 GCA_039796375.1 Pseudomonadota bacterium | reverse complement strand
CGACGTGATCCAGCAGTACCTGAACTCGGGTGCTGTGGATGAGCTGGAAATCGCCTTAGCTCCCGTGTTTTTCGGCGGCGGGCGGCGGCTCTTCGAGAACCTCGGCGCGCCCGGGCCTCAGTTCCGTATCGACAGGGTTCTTGACGGTCCAGCGGCTACACACTTGCGTTATGTTCGTCAATGAGGGTGGCGACTAGCAGTCGGTTGCAGCGGACGGTCCACTGAGCGGCCCGCCACTGAACCGAAGCGTTGGGCGGCGGCGCCTTGTCAGCGCGGGGCGTTTTGCTTTAGCATTTCTCGTGGCCAATCAACCCAAGCTTCCGACTGTTCGTTCTCGTACCGAGCGCAGCATGCAAGTGGTTGCGCTCGGAACCGTAGTGACGCTGCTGGTCTACGCCGTATGGGTTTGGCCTGATCTACCCGCGAGGGTCCCAACCCACTTTGGCATTTCCGGCGCGCCCGATGGGTGGGGTAGCCGTGCCTGGTTGCTCGCGCTTCCAACATTGGCGACGTTGCTCTTCCTCGGCCTGACGTTTCTCGAGCGCGTCCCCCATTTGTACAACTATCCAATCGAAGTCACAGCGTCAAACGCTCCCCTTGTCTACGCCCTCGGTCGGCAGCTTGTGCTCGCATTGAAACTCATCGTGGTAGTAGCGTTCGGGCTAGTCTTCCGCACCTCAGTCGAAGTGGCGCTGGGGAGAGCAGCCGCCCTCCCGGGTGGGTTCTTTCCCATCATCGTTGGGTCCACCGCGGCAGTGTTTGTCATCACCCTCGTGAGAGTAGCGGCGACCGGACGAACTGCCGAACTCAGGTTGCAGCAGACGGGGGGCGAGCAGCCACCAGGACCTAGTCTGCCTCGGGGCGACTGAGCCGGCCTGACGGGCCCGCGGCAGCATGTCGGGTCGCTAGACTTCCAATCACAACCCCATATGCGATTCGTTGTCATCGGTACCAGCGGCTCCGGCAAGTCCACATTCGCGCGAGCGCTTGCGAAGGCGCGGAACGTACCCTACGTCGAACTGGACGAGTTGTTCTGGCTTCCTGGCTGGACCGAACGCGAGACTGAAGACTTTCGCAAGCGAACCGCCGCCGCCGCCGCAGGTGACAGTTGGGTTGTCGACGGGAATTACAGCGTCGTTCGTGAGGTCTTGTGGACCAAAGCCACGCATATCATTTGGCTTAACTTTAGCCGTTCTACTGTTTATTCGCGGATCATTCGACGAACACTTGTGCGCGCGGTTACGCAACAAGAGCTTTGGGCGGGTAACCGCGAATCGTTTCGAAAGTCGTTCTTTTCGCGGGATAGCATTCTCTTGTGGTCCTTCCGTACCTATAGCGAGAATCGCTTGCGATACGCGGCCTTGCGCTCTTCACCTAACTATGCGCATCTCACTTGGCACGATCTGGGTCATCCCAGCGAAGCCCGTGAGTTCCTCCGCTCGCAAGCCGGCGACGCAGCGAGATCGCGTCGGCCGGATACCAGCTGGTGATCAACCTCGGGCTGCCTGAACCGAAGTACTGCTTGCCCGATGAAGCGGGCCTCGTTGCCGGTCTCGGCATGGAGTACCACCACATTCCAGTGGTGTTCGGCCGCCCTCAGATTGCTGAATTCGAACGCTTCATCGACGTCATGCAATCCTGCCGAGGACGAAAGACATTCGTACATTGCGCGCTCAACTGGCGCGCTTTGGGCTTCGTGGGGCTCTATGGTGAGCTGCGCCTCGGCTGGTCGCGTGCAACGGCGGAGTCGCTCATGAGGACGTTCTGGGACCTCGACGACGTGTGGAGCGACTTCGCGGCCCAGTGCCGTGAAACGCTGCTCAGCGCGACGCGGTGAAGTCGCCCAACCGGCCGCTGTTGCTGACCCACGTGGCCTTCGCTACCCTCGGGTTTGCGCGGCAGAACGCCAAGCCGTCTAGGCGCACCCGAAAGACACCATGTACGTTCCCAGCCACTTCCGCGTGTCCGACGAGAATGCTCTCACGGCGTTCATCGAGGCGCACAGCTTCGCGACTTTGGTCACGCGCACGCCTGACGACGTGTTCGTGTCGCATGTGCCGCTGCTTCTCCGCCGATCCGTATCCGGACTCGCGCTGATTGGGCATGTCGCTCGCGCCAATCGTCATTGGCAGTTCATGGATGGGGAAGCGTCTTCACTCGCGATCTTTCATGGACCACACGCGTACATCTCACCCCGCTGGTACGAATCGAAGAACCTTGTCCCGACTTGGAACTACGCTGCAGTCCACGCACGGGGGACTCCGAAGATCCGGCACGACGATGCGTTCGCGACCGAGGTAGTCAGCGCTTTGACTCGCCAACACGAGGGGTCGCACGCAGAGGCCTGGCGTGTCGAGGTTTTGCCGAGCGAACACCTCTCCAACCTGGTTCGAGCGATCGTTGCGTTCGAGATGCCCATCCTTAGCCTCGAAGGGAAGTTCAAGCTAAGCCAGAACCGGTCCGAAGCTGACCTCGTCGGCGCCATCAATGGCTTAGAGAAGACCGACGCACCGAATTCCCTCGAGGTCGCGGCTCTCATGCGCAGGCGTTTGCCGCATCCGCACCTGGGATGAGGCAGGTTAACTTGAGGGTCAACAGTAGCAACGCCGTCGCCGGGACCTGGTGGCAGAATGCCTGTACGCTCGGCATCGGAACCAGCATGCACGGGACTTGTCGGCTCCGATGACCACCGAAGCGGTTCACCAGGGTTACCCGCTAGCATTTTTCGGTCTCGTGTTCGCCTTGAGCAGCCCGTTTTGGATAGTGAGTTTCGGATTGGGGCCAAGTGCGCTTCCTGACAATATTCCAGTAACTGACATCGGGGCGACGCTCACCCCGCTGATCGCTGCTTGTGTACTCGTCACGGTGGAGAGAGGGTGGCTCGGTTTGAAGCAGTTCCTCGCTCGCCTCGTCGACTACGGACGAGTCAAAGATCGAAGATGGCTAGTCGTTGCAGGACTGTTGTTGCCGTCGCTATATGTCTTGACCTACGGCGCAATGAAGCTTGCAGGGTTACCAGTCGGGAGAAACCTAAACCTTTCAGTAGCGGTTCTTGGCGCCTTCGCCATGTTTACTATTGCCGCAGCAGTTGAAGAACTCGGCTATTCGGCTTACGCCACGGACGCGTTGCAAAGCAGGTTCTCAGCCACAACTACCGCCCTGATCGTTGGCGTACCGTGGGCCCTCTGGCACCTTCCTTCCATGATCAAAATGGGGCAGTCAACGCAGCTGATAACCTGGGGGCTCATCGCGACGGTGGCCTTTCGGGTCATAACGGTTTGGCTCTATAACAACTCGAACCACTCCCTATTCGCAGTGGTCATCGCGCACGCGATCGGTACTGCGGCGCGAACTGCCTATCCCGGCGGGCGTGAAGGCTACGAACTTGGCGGCGGCGCAATCAGTTACTCAGTCGTCATCCTCACAGCAATTGTGGTGATAGCGCTCTGGGGCTGGCGCACTCTGCGCAGCTTTCGCGGCTCCGACTCATCTGGCGCCGATGCCTAACCCCAGGGTCGCTGAGTGTTGGTTGGCCGATGAGCATGCGCGTAGGGTGCGTATCAAGCTCACACTTTTTTCCCTTGGGTGTTGGCCCGGCATCAGAACGCCTGTACCTTGGGCGACACAAACCACCTCCTTCGCCAGGCGAACGAACTCGAGCAGGTTTACGCCGAGGTCCTACGAGCACCAGCAACTGTAGAGGCATCCTGAACCGTGAAGAAGTCTCCCGCCGCAGGACGGCAACTATCGTTCCAAGCTGACCTAGAAACTGGGCCGAAGGGATGGACTATTGCGCCGTCCCCGTACCCGCGCGGATCACCGAGGCGTTGGGAACGAAGGGCCCAGTCTTGGTCATGGCACAAGTGAATAAGTCGGAGCCCTTTCAAGTCAGTCTCTTTCCAGTCGGGGGTGGCCAGCACTACATTCGCATCAAGGCAAAGGTCCGTCAGGAGACGAATACCAAGACCGGCGATCGTATCCGAGTGCGAATCACTGTCCTTGACCGTGCAGACGTGCAGATCCCCAAGGATCTGATGAGCGCGCTTAAGGCGGATGCTCTTACCGAGGCCTTCAAGTCACTTCCGCCCGGCAAGCAGAACTTCATCATTCGCCGAATCAACGACTCGGCCAAACCGGAGACTCGTGAGAAGAGAATCCTGGAGGCCGTGGAAGCCGCGCACCAAAGAAGAGAGAGGGCGGTCGATCAGGACTGAACGCGCTGATGCTCTGCTGCGACTGACATGGGCATGGAACGAACTGTCATCCTCTCTAGGAAGTACTTTCTTCCGTTGGGGATCCTGATTGGTCTTGGACTCTGTGGCTCAGGGTTGTTCGGGCTCTGGAATTACTTCCGGTTAAGCTCAATGTGAAAGGCGAAGTATGAGGCAGGATGAGGGTGAAACCTGTGGACAGGAGTTGGCCGCAAGCGCCGTTGTTCCCGAGAAGGTGGCCGCGTTGTTCAATCATGTCGCAGCCAATCTCCGTGGCCATGCCGCTTGGGTCGGCATCGACAGTGTGAATGCCAACCGTGAGCACGAGGCCATGATGGGTGTCGCGTTGGCTTACGAAGCTATTGCGGTCGACGCGCAGCGTGCGGCCACTTTGATGCGGACGATGGCTGGCGCAGGACCCGAGTGAGAGCGAAAATACACCCGTTATGGCGCTGCGACCTCGAGCTCGCCCATCATCCCGCGTTCAGCGTGCTCGAGGATGTGACAATGGAACATCCAGGTTCCCGGGTTGTCCTCCAGACGGACTCGGAACTTCACGGTCTTCTTCGCGGGGATGTTGATCGTGTCTCGCCAGGCGACGACGCTCGGGCTCTTGCCTTCGACTGAGACGACCTGGAAGCGGAACCCGTGGAGGTGAAACGGATGGTCCATCTCGGTGGCGTTCACTATCGACCACTCTTCGGTGGTCTCGAGGGTCGCAGCCAAGGGCGTGATGTGGGGGAAGACCTCTCCGTTGATGGAGAACTCAGGTGCCATGCGGTCCGTCGATGAGCCATGCCCGGCGCCGTGGTCGCCGGCTCCCATTGTCATGGATTCTTCCAACTTGAGCTGGCGCTTGACGGCAGCTGAAGGAAGCGCTGCGATCGGCGCAAACGCGGAGGGCGTTGTTGGCGTAACGATTGGCGCGTCGCTGCCGTGCTTCATCTGGAAGACGACCGCGTCGGGCAGCTCGCCCGTGCCGTGCCCGCGGTCGTAGCGCAAGGACGTCCACTCCATCGTATCGTTCGCCTCGCCCGAGGCCACGACCAGCACATCAGCGCGTTCTCCTGGAACGAGGAGTAGCTCATCGACCTCGCGCGGCGCTGGGAGGAAGCCGCCGTCAGTCCCGATCTGAATCAAGCGGTGCCCCGGGAGAGCGAGTCTGAAATAGCGGGCGTTGGCCGCGTTGATGAAGCGGAAGCGGTGGAGGCCGCCGCGCGCGACCCGTGCGACCGGGTGCGCCCAGCCGTTCGCCAGGATCACGTTCCCCTGGCGCCCGACCATCGCCTGCATCATTGGATCGAAGTCACTCAGCTGCCAGTTCGAGTCGACCAACAAGTCGTCGAGCACGACGGTTCGGTCGGTGGTCGTCGCGGGCTCAGTATCGCCGCGCACGACGAACGACCCGTAGAGGCCGCGCTCCACCTGCTCGTCTGCGCGAACGTGCGGGTGGTACCAAAAGGTCCCAGCGTCCGGGACCACGAACTCATAGGTGAACTCGGCGCCTGGGGCGATCGGGGACTGCACGGCAGGCACGCCATCCATCGCGGCGGGTACGCGCACGCCGTGCCAGTGAATCGTGGTCGCCTCAGGCAGGGAGTTCTTGAACCGCACGCGGACGGTATCACCCGCGCGGGCTTCGATGCGAGGTCCCGGCAGCTGATCGTTGTAGGTCCACATCGATACGGTGCGACCGGGCGCAATTTCGATCTCGGAAACCTTCGCCTCGAGCGCGATTTCCACCACGCTTGCCGCCGGGTCGAGATCGGGTGCGGCGGTCGGTTCGAACGGTCCTTTGGAGGGGGCGACCTCAATGACCTCAGGGATCATCATCATTCCGTCCATGTTATTCATGTCCGTGCTGTGGCATGCGCCAGCGAGCACGGTGATGGTGGTTGCGAGTGCGAAGGGAAATGGTCGGGTCATCGGTGGATCTCCAGCGGAGCAGTGGTGATGGGCGCCGAAGTCTCTTTCGATAACGCCCTATCGAAGTACGCGAATGCAAGCAATACTGTGACGACGAGACTGAACCACAGCAGCCTCTTGCGCCCGGAGGCGCGGCAATCAGGACAGCTCATCTTGCGGATCTCATCAACGGTCTAGGCACCGGGGGCACCGAGCGCGACAGGGGCTACGTCGCATTTCCGCCGAATGCGCGGCGAAGCAGCCCAGGGACCATGCCGGCGCCGAACGCGACGCCCAGGCCGAGGACACCGGAGGAGCCGGCGCAGGTGCACCCCATCGCCCCGGTTAGAAGCGCCAGCGCCGACGCGGAAACCCAGAACAGCGCCCCCGCTTTTCGCTGATTACCCACGCTTGCCACCGCAAGCCCCGCGACCACGCCGCCGAGCGCACACGCGGGCAGACACAGGGAACTGCACCCGTCACCGCCGCACGCCTGCATGTGGTTCGCGCACAGCGCCAGCACCAGAGGCACTAAGCCGGCCGCGATCCCTGGGAGCACCGCCTTCTGCGGATCTCGACCGTACCAGAGCATCGCAGCCCCGACGAAGACGGTCGCCAAACCGAACCACAACGTCGAGATCGGTTGATGCGTGACGTACGCGGCGACGGCGACGATAACGACCACCGGAGTCACGCCGAGCAGCGCGCGCCGCAACCGCCCGAACTCATAGGCCAACCGCACTCGACGCTGTAGCTGCGTGAAATTAGTCGAGTCCATAGAGCCTCCTAAACGCCTTCCTCAGGCGGTCCAAAGCGCGTTCGCGCCGCTTGCGCAGTGTGGCGCCCGATACGGACGCGGCTTCGTCCCAGAACGTGGCAATCAATGTCTCGCGATCGGCCTCCGAGAGCTCACCCAGTGTGGCGATGGCGGCCGCGGTCAGATTGCGCTGAATGACGCTCTCCTCCTGATGTTCCCCGGCCCGATCGTGTTCGGCGCCGTCAACCTCTCGCCTTCGCGCGTGCTTGCGCGACAAGGTTCTGCATTCCCACGCCGCGATCGCCATGGCCCACGGCCTTGCCGGTCGACTCCTGTCGTAGTCTGAGACGCGGTCGAGGATTTTCTGCATGGCTTCCTGAGCGGCATCTGCGGCGTCGGCGTCATTCTTAAGTAGCGTGATGCACAGTCGATGCACCGGTCCCCACAGAAGCTCGAACACGCGATCGAACACCGCACGGTCGCCGTCGGCGAGACGCGCCATCAGGGCGTCGAGGGTGTTCGATTCGGTTTGCATCGCTTCGGGAACCGGCTTCCGTCATGACCCGGGAAGCGGGAACGCTATCTCTATGAGGGGCATGAGAGGAAGCGGCGAATCGGCCGCCCGCCAAGTCTAGGCGCCTGGGCCATCCAGCGTGACAGGCCCAAGCGGTGATTTGCCGTCAGGCTGCGGAGTCCAGCCTCGGGCACAACACTCGAGATGGACCAATGGTTCGGACCCGGGTCAGCCCGAGGGATGGGTCTGGTGAAAAATTCACAAGGCAATGGGAGCCTGGGTCCAGTCCGAAAATCAGCCCAAAATCAGGGCATGCCTGGGACGCGTGGAATCGTTCCTAACGAAAGAAATTCACGGGGCTGTGGTGGAAAATCCCATTTTCTAGAAAACGTGCATTTCAAGAAGATCTTGTTTGGTGATGGTGCTGCTCACCCGCTACGCTTTGGCCGGGTTGTCAAGATAGCGCCTGCGGTATCGCAGCGACTATCTTAACCGCTCGATACGGGAGCTGAGCAACAGCGCGTGTCAACAATCAATCCGTTAGGAACGACAGATGAGTATCAACATCACTCCAAATCAAGGGCAGTTGGTTCGAAGGGTGGCGCATAACTCGCGCGCCATTTTGAACCAGCTTTCGTTACTGTTTATTGGTTTCATTGTCTGGGCATGCGGCGCTGTGCCTAGTGAACAAGGTCAGCCGGCGCCGGTTCAAATGCAGAAGAGCGAGCTGCAAGTCGGTGGCGGCAATCCAAGTCAGGGTAAGGCCAATCCGGCGCCAGGGAAGAAGGCGTCTCGGGCTGTCTGGGTCGTGATGAAGCAGAAGGCAAACCTGACGACCGCCAAGCAAGCCAAGGGTTGGAAGGCGCGGGGTAATGCCGTGCATAGCGCCTTGCGCAATCAGGCAACGCAGTCGCAGGTCGCTATTCGGGCAGACCTCGATGCCAGGGGTCTACGCTACAAAGCACACTGGATCGTGAACGCAATTAAGGTCACCGCCGATGATGCGACCATAGCGTCCCTAAAGAAGCGCAGCGATGTCGAGCGCGTGTTCGACGACTACACGTTGAGCATTCCGAAGCCGATCCCCTCAGCGCTCAAGGTGGGTCCGCTTGAGGCCAACTGGAATATCACACAAATCGGTGCTCAGCGCGTCTGGGACGAACTGGGTATTCGGGGCGAGGGCATCGTGGTCGCGAATATCGACACGGGCGTCGAGTTCCAACACCCTGCGCTGGCCAACCAGTACCGCGGCCTCCAAGCCGACGGCTCGATTGACCACAGCTACAGCTGGTTCGACCCCTCCGGCGGCTGCACTGGCGCGCCCTGTGACAACAACGGTCACGGCACGCACACCATGGGTTCCATGGTTGGGGATGACGGCAACGGTAACCAAATCGGCGTGGCCCCTGGAGCGCGGTGGATCGCCGCAAAAGGTTGTGAAGACGGCGGGTGCTCCCTGGAGTCCCTGGTTGCTTCCGGCGAGTGGATGCTCGCTCCGACTGACTCCTCCGGCAATAACCCCCGTCCAGATCTGCGACCTCAGGTGGTGAACAACTCTTGGGGCGGCGGTGGGGGTTCCGACTTCTACCGAGCGATCGTTCAGGCTTGGGAGAGCGCTGGTATCTTCCCGGTATTCTCTAACGGTAACTCCGGTCCATCCTGTGGCAGCGTGGGTTCCCCCGGTGACTACCCTGAGTCTTACGGCGTTGGCGCCTTCGACCAGTTCGACAATATCGCCGACTTCTCGAGCCGCGGCACGTCCTTCTTCGGCGTAACCAAACCCAACGTTTCAGCGCCCGGCGTTGACGTGTTCAGCTCCGTTCCTGGCGGCTTCGCCGCGTTCAGCGGGACGTCTATGGCTGGGCCCCACGTCGCGGGCGCCATCGCCCTGATCTGGTCAGCAGCACCGGCTATCGTCGGTGATGTGGCTGCAACTCGTGCGATCCTGGACCAGTCTGCGGAGGATCGGGACGATACCAGCTGCGGCGGCGAGCCGGGCAACAATAACGTTTGGGGTGAAGGACGCCTCAACGCGTTCCAAGCCATCATGATCTCACCCACTGGGCCTTCCGGCTTTCTGGTAGGCACCGTCAGCAGCACAGGGACCCCCATCCAAGGCGCCGCGATCTCCATCGCTGGAAACCCGCGGGGAGCAAGCTCCGACGCTACGGGTGCCTACACCCTGCGCCTCCCAGTCGGTAGCTATGAAGCGAGCGCTCAGGCATTCGGCTATCTCGCGTCCGCACCCGTCGGCGTGCAAGTCGATGAGAACCAGACCGTTACTCAAGACTTCAACCTTGCGGTCGCACCCAGCCACTTGGTGGAAGGGGCCGTGACGGACCCGCAGGGTTCACCCATCGCGAACGCGCGCGTAAGCCTGGTTGGCACTCCGCTGCCCGTACAGCTCACCGACGCTGCGGGACGGTTTTCGTTCGGGGACGTTCCGGAAGGTACCTATTCGCTCTCCGTGAGCGCCGGGGGCTGCTTCGCCGATAATTCACGAGAAGTGATCGTTAGCGCGGCTCAAGATTTGGAGATCACGCTTGGCGCTACCGTCGACGCGTACGGTTATCAGTGCAGCAACGTCGAGTTCAACCCGCGCACCACGGACACGGTGCTCCCGCTGTTCGGTGACGACAACCAAGTTCAGGTGGCGCTGCCTTTTGGTTTCTGGCTCTACGGGACTCAGTACTCGAGCCTGATGGTCACGACCAATGGCTATGTGGCTGCTGATTCGCCGTTCCCTAGCTTGAGCAACGGAGCTCTACCGGACCCGTCTGTACCCAACGCCGCCATCTACGCCCTTTGGGACGACCTTGTTGTCGACTTTGACGGTACGGTCGCGACGGGGACTCATGGGACAGCACCGAACCGCGAGTTCGTCATCGAATGGGGCAACGCTCGTTTCCTCTCGGACTTCGGACAGACGGTCACCTTTCAGATGGTGCTCCGTGAGAACGGTCAAATTCTCATCCAGTACATGTCAGGCGAAGGAGCCCTGGCAACTGGCAGCAGCGCCACCATCGGCATTGAAAACGCCGCAGGGGACGATGCGCTTCAGTACTCCAATAATCGGTCTTCCGTTACGCCCGGCTCAGCTGTGCTTTACCAAGCGCCCCCAGCAGGCCTTGTTTCGGGAAGCATCGCTGACCGCAATGATTCACTAGCGCTCGCGGGCGCTTCGGTCACAGCGACGGAAGTGTCGTCGGGTGTTACCCGCAGCGCGACGACCGCTGCGGACGGGACCTACGCGCTCCGACTTGCTGAGGGCAACTACGACGTGGTCGTGAGCAAGAAGAACTACCAGTCTGCGCAGTTCGCAGCCAACGTAGTCGCGGACGCAACCATCTCCCAGAGCTTCTCTTTGGCGACGGCGCTGGGCAGCATTGCGCCCTCGTCGATCCAGCTAGTCGTTGGAGCCGGCCAAGTCCGCACCCGGACCCTGACCTTGAGCAACACCGGGTCGGCTGCACTTAACTACGAGGTCGGAGAGTCCGGCGGCGCGAAGGCAAGCGTGGTCTCCACGGTGAAACTCCAGCGGAATCCTGCCGCTGACCGGAACGCCAAGACCACGAAGGACCTCTACGTCAAGCAACAGCCACGTGGCATCAAGCCACAGGACACCGGTGACGTCCTAGCGACCATCGACCTCTCGGCGATTGGTGTGCCGTGGGGAACGGGCTTCAACGACAGCTTGTGGTTCTCAGACGCTTCCGCACTATCGAACAGCGAGTACGGAGTCGATGGCGTACCCACGGGACTGAATCACAGTGCCAGCTGGGCCGAGGGGTTCCCCGCGGACATGGCCTATGACTCCAGTCGGGGTCTGATGTGTCAGCTCGCCGTCGGTGGGACGAACAGCATCCATTGCTGGGACCCCGCGACCGGCAACGTCGTTAGCGAGATCGGTGGCGCATTCCCGTGGACGGCGATCTCGCAGCGAGGTCTTGCCTACAACGCCAGCGACGACACCTTCTTCGTCGGCGGCTGGAACGAAGGTATCATCTACCGAGTTGCGGGCTCCAGTGCTGGTCAGCCCGGCGCAGTGCTCGGGACCTGCATGCCGGCGGATGGTAGCATCTCTGGCTTGGCCTACAACGCCTCGCAGGATGTGCTGTGGGTCTCAACCAATAGCCCAGACAGCACTATCTACCAGCTGAATGCTCAGGACTGTACGGTCATCTCCGTGCTTCCGCATCCATCTGGGGTTCAGTTCGATGGCGCCGGCCTCGAGATGGACGAGCAGGGCAACCTGTGGACAGTGAGTCAGAACCTCAGGCTGGGGTACTTGATTGAGAGTGGTGTACCCAGCTTCAGCGACGTCAGCTGGCTCACGGTAACTCCCGCTGCAGGCAGCGTTGCTGTCGGCGCGTCCGCTGCACTCAACGTCACGATTGACACTACGGGCCTCGCGCCGGGGTTGTACCTGGCTAAGCTCGCGATCAACACCGATGCTGGGCGTAAGCCCCGCCTGGTTGTGCCGGTCAGTGTGGTGGTCTCCGCTTACCTACAGGCCGTAAACGCAGGCGGCAACGCCTACGTCGATGGGACCGGCGATACGTGGGTCAAGGACAAGTCCCACTCCAACGGTAGCTGGGGTTACGTCCAGAAGGGCAAGACTCGCTCCGTCACTAAAGCGATAGCGGGTACCACAGATCCGATCCTGTATCGTTCGCAGCGCGAGAACGCGTATGCTTATCGCTACGACGGCGTACCGAACGGTATCTACGAGATCGACATGCGTTTCGCAGAAATCACCAATACTAAGCTTGGAAAGCGCATGTTTGACGTGGTTGTTGAGAAGACGATGGTGCTTCCGGCTCATGACATCGTCTATGAGGTCGGAACCTACGCGGCGAACAACGAGCGCTTCTTCGTTGAAGTGACCGACGGACGCCTAGATGTACGCTTCATTGCGCGTGCAGGTGCGGGTCAACCGGTCATCAACGCGCTCCGCGTTGTTCATCGGACTGATCGATAACCCCAAGGTAGCGATCAACAAGTAGAGAGCTGAGGCGCGTCCTCCCGGTTTGGGGGGGCGCGTCTCGCCTTTTTGTGCGTCCGACGCGCGATTGGGATCATCGCGGCTCGGACATGTGGACACCCGGCTTGCCCGTGCGCCAGGTTTTGGGCCCCGGGGAGTGGCCACGCTGAAGCCTCAGCGGCGCCGTTCATGCAGAGACGGCCACTTGCGAGAGCTGCGCTGCCCGTGTGAACCCCTATCGGGACGCCCGAGGCCCGACATCTCGCTTAACAGCGCGGCCGAGGGGCGCTAAGCCCCTGCAGTGATGAATGCAGGTGACGAGAGCACGCCGGGCTCCGCTTTTGCCGACGCAGGGGGGCAGGGGGCGGCCCTGAAGGCGAGTGGGGCGGAGAGTCCCGCATTGAAGACCGCAGGGCTGAGCCGCGCCGAAGCCCTCTCTATCGCGCTGGTTTCGTTGGTTCAGGCAGCTGGGCTGGGCTGGGCCGCGTGGCGGCTGCCTTGGGCGGTGTGGACCCCCTTCTCGTGCGCTGCCGGGGTGGCTGCGATTTCGCACCTGGCGGTCGTGGTCAGTGTGCTGTTAGGCCACCCGCGGGGGCTCACTGTTTTTCGCCTCAGCGCGCTCGCGTCGCTAGTTCTGCTGGCGGTGGTCAGCTTGAGCGTTGTGCACGGCGGGGCATTTCTTGTCGCGGTGTATGGGCCACTGGGTGAAGGCCTGACCGCCGTGGTCGCCGCGGTGTGGGCCCTGTTTTTTCTTTTTACCGGGCCCACGGCGATCTGGGGACTGGTGCGAAGTCGGGGGCACGCGCCCCGCTTGGCGAGGCGCAGGGCCGCGCTGCGGCTTTCCGCGCTGAGTCTTCTTGTGTTCGTTTCTTACGGCACAGTGACCTACCTGAGAGAGCGGCTTGGCGCGAGTGCTCCGCCGCTCGCGTCAGGCGAGCTCCAAGAGCTCGCGGCGAGCGCGGAACGGCAGAGTCCCCCGAGCGCAGCACAGCGGCCCATCAGTATTCAGGACGTAAGCACATGCGCGCGCCCAGTCTCGGAAGCCCAATTCACTCTGTTCGTCACAGCGCCGCCGAAGGCCGGGAGTCCTGGCGAAGAGAACACTGCGCGACGCTGCTTTCAGGGGCCTGAACGCAGCGCGGTACTGAGTCAGGCGCGGGACCACCTAGCGTCGCTTGGCGCCGCGGGCCCGGTCGTTCTGGATTGGGTGCTGGGCGTGCAGCGCTTGACGAGCGTGAGCGGCCTATTGTCGTCGTTGGCGCTGCGTCCGGGGCTCGATGGCTTGTGTCACGGGACCCGCTGTTACTTGCCTTGGCAGCTGCTCGCGCGCGGTGACTTCGCGGTGCACCAACCCCTTGAGTTCGTGGGGGACCTGAGGTTCGGGGCGGAGCTTGCGCTGCTGCGGCAGGGCCTCGCAAGCAGCGGTCAGAGCGAAGACGAGACTAAGCTCTATCGGTTCGAATCGCAGAATATTGTGCTCCGTGACGGAGAGGCTCGTGAGCTTCGGCGCTTAAGGCCCGTTCACCTCCCAGAACTCAGCAGCGACGCAGGCCAGGCTCAAGTCCTGCGCGCGGCAAAGCTCGCGCAAGATCACATCGTGAGCGCCCAGGAAAAAGACGGACGTTTTCGTTACGTGATGGATCCATTTACGGGCGCAGAGCGTTCCCGGGAGTTTTCCTTGGCGCGGCAGGCAGGGACGTTGCTCGTACTTTGTGAACTCGGTGAGAGGTCGCCGGAAGTTGAACGAGCGATCTCCCGCGGGCTGCAGTTTCTAAAGCAGCGCGAGATCGTGTTCGCGGAGGGGCGAATGTCCGCTCTGGCGCCTGAGACCGGAAGCAGGCGGCTTTGGTCGTCCGACAGTGTCCTCCCGCTGGTCGCTTTCGCTCGCTGTCGTTCGCGGGCTGGAGAGCTGTATGACTCAACCATCACGCGGCTCGCGGCATTTGTGCTCGAGATGCAAGCGCCGGACGGCACGATTCGTCCTGAGTATCGTTTTCCGAAGACCCGGGCCAAGCTCGGGACAACTCGCGTTGCACCCGGCGCAGCCATTGACGGTATCGAGCCGCTCTTCGTGTCGGGTCAAGCGGCGCTCGCGTTTGTGTTGCTGCAGAAGGACGCCTACGCGCCGCCCGCCGTGTCGCGTGCGAAAGTGCGGGAAGGCGCGCAGAAGGCGATGGATTATGTGGCTCATCGCCACTGGGACCATGGGCTCAGTCCGTTCTTCTTCATCGAAGAGAACTGGCATTGCCTGGCCGCTCGAGAAGCGCTGGACGTGCAGCGCCACGATCGCTACGAGACGTTCTGCCTCGACTTCATGCGCTTCAAGTCGAGAGTGATCCTCGATGCCAATGAGTCCACGCCCGTCGAGTTCGTGGGGGGCCACGGCTTCGGAGCGATCGTGCCTCCGCACAACACGGGAACGTCTGGCTTCGCGGAAGCGATGGCGGCAGCCATAGCGGTCAAGAAGGCGCGCGCTGAAGAGCTGACAGCGTCCA
>JBDKJZ010000069.1:0-14895 GCA_039796375.1 Pseudomonadota bacterium | reverse complement strand
GACCAGCTTGCTCGACGCCCTTCGCAAGTCGTCGGTGGCCGGTGGCGAAGCTGGCGGTATCACGCAGCACATCGGCGCGTATTCGGTGAAGACCGAGAAGGGAAGGATCACCTTCCTCGATACGCCGGGTCATGCGGCATTCACAGCTATGCGCGCCCGTGGCGCTCGTGTCACTGACATTGTGGTCCTGGTGGTCGCTGCCGACGACGGTGTGATGCCACAAACCAAAGAGGCGATCAGACACGCGCGTGATGGCAAGTGTCCGATCGTGGTCGCGGTGAACAAGGTCGACAAGCCCGATGCGCAGCCCGATCGGGTCCGCCGTGAACTCTCCGAGAACGGCCTCATGCCCGAAGAGTGGGGTGGGGATACCCTGTTCTGCGAGGTCTCGGCCAAGACGGGCCAAGGACTTGATTCTCTGCTCGACAACATCCTCCTCCAGGCCGAGGTGTTGGATTTGCGCGCCAATCCGAAGCGCTCCGCTCGCGGCATGGTGATTGAAGCGAAGCTCGATCGCGGACGCGGACCATTGGCGACAGTGCTCGTCCAGGAGGGCACGCTGCGCAAGGGCGACGGAATCATCGTGGGCACGGCCTTCGGACGTGTTCGAGCGATGCTTGACGACGCGGGACGCAACGTCGCTGAAGCAGGGCCATCGATGCCCGTCGCGGTCGTGGGTCTCAATGAGGTTCCGAGTGCTGGCGACACCGTTGACGCGGTGAAGGACGCTAAGAAAGCGCAGGAAATTGCCGATCAGCGTCGCGCGAAGGCGGCAGAGCAGAACCGCGGATCCAAGGCGACGATGTCGTTGGAGGATTGGGCCCGAGGGATCAACACTGACCAGCAAGAGCTGAAACTGATCGTCAAGGCGGACGTACACGGCTCTGCCGAAGCGGTCCGCCAGGCCCTTGAGGAGCTCAGCACGGACAAGGTCCGTGTGAACGTGGTCCACTCAGCCGTTGGCGCAGTGACCGAGGGCGACGTGAACCTCGCCGTGGCCGCGAAGGCAGTGATCATCGGCTTCAACGTGCGCCCGGCTGGTAAAGCCCGCTTGCACGCCCAAACCGAGGGCATTGAGATCCGCCACCACACCATCATCTACGAGGTACTGGATGCGGTGCGCGCCACGATGCAGGGCATGCTCGCTCCAACCTACGTCGAAGAGGCGATCGGCAAGGCCGAGGTGCGCAAGATCTTCAAGGTCACCAAGGGGGGGGTCGTGGCGGGTTGCATGGTCATCGATGGCGTGGTTCGCCGCAACTCGATGATCCGTCTGCAGCGGGCTTCGGCCGTCATCTGGGAAGGCAAGCTCGACAGCTTGAAGCGCTTCAAGGACGACGCTCGGGAGGTCCGAGAGGGTCTAGACTGCGGTGTCGCTTTCAGCGGGCACACCGATCTCCAAGAGGGCGATGTGCTGGCGGCCTTCGAAATGAAGGAAGTTCGGGCAACCCTCTAGCGCGCCATGTTCGTCGGAGTCGCGCGCCTCGTGCTTCAGATCCCAGGCGCGCGTTCTCTGAAGGATCGGCGCCAGGTGGTGCGGAGCTTCAAGGAGCGCGTGAAGGCGCGCCTGCATATCAGCGCCGCCGAAGTGGGTGAGACGTCGAAGCTGCAAGTGGCGATCGTTGCAGTGAGTGTCGTCTCGTCTGATTCAAGCGTCTGCGAGGACCTGCTGGCGCAAGCCCGGCAGCTCGCTTCCACCCTGCCAAACGCGCTCTTGGCGGATGCGCGAACAGAGATTTTGTCGTTTGGCCTTGGGGGAAAAGAGATGCGGAGTGAGTTCGATGGAGAGTAAGCGATGACCGGAGAAGGCCGTAGACCCAAGCGTGTGTCCGAGGGGATCCGATCGGTGCTCGGGATGTTGATCCCGCGCGAGTTGTCCGATCCTCGACTGACCGGGTTGGTGGTCACGCGCGTCGAGGTACCACCGGACTTGTCGGCGGCCTACGTGTTCGTGCGGCTCTTGGTCGCGGACGACCAACCTCGAGCACGCGTGACGGCCGTCAAATCGCTGCAGCGCGCGGCGGGGCGCCTGCGACGCGGAGTCGGCACAGAGCTGAATCTCAAGCGAATCCCTGAGCTTCGCTTTGCGTACGATGAAGCTCCCGACAAGCGAGCGCGCGTGGACCAAATCCTTGGCGAAATTGCCGCCGAGCGTGAGCAGCGACCCGAGGTTGAGGACCCGGGCGCGGTCGAAGCGGACTGACTGCGGACAGCCCAATTGTCAGTGGGCGTTCTTTCGCCTTTCGCTCGACAATTGGGACCAGAGCGCAAGTGCCCCTGTGGAGGGTTGTTTTCGGCGCGGTCGGTTTTTGTCTTTCGCTTATTGGTTGATGGCGCGCTTCGAGTAGGTTCGATCGATGCGCAATCAATACTCGGGCACTGGGCTCGCTGGTGTCCTGGGCTTCGCTGGTGTCCTGGGCTTCGCTGGGTGTGCCTCCGAATCCACCCCTTCAGCGGCTGTTGCTAGCGCTTCCGCAAGCGCTGAGGGCGGTGGCGCAGGGAGCCCACCGATGGGCGCTGGCGGAGGCGTGACTGACGTTGGCGTTGGCGGAGCGAGTGAACCCGCGCCGACCGTCCCGGTTCCGAACGTGGGCGGCGGTGGCCAAAGCAGCAGCGGTGGCCAGGCCGGGGAAGGCCAGGGAGGAGCGGGAGGAGCGGGAGGAGCGCCAGGCCCGGAGGTCCCGAAGTTGCTCCGAGTTCTCAGCTACTCTTTGATCGGCGAACTTCGGCAGGAGGGCTGGCCAGTGTGCGAGCCTGCAGGCGAGCCGTGTGACTACACCATCAAGCAGACCGCGCCCGGCTACGAGCACGTCTCGATCCCCGATGGCAACGAGATGCTCAAGCGACTCGCGATGAAGCACCAGTTTGAGCTGACGCTTTACGAGGGCGACATGCGCGATCAGGTGGTGCAGGAGTTCACCCTAGACAAGCTCTCGACCTATCAGGCCGTGGTGTTCAACAACCCCAACGGTATGGGCCTCACTGAGGCCGAGCGCGAAGCGTTCAAGAGCTACATCAACCAGGGCGGCGGCTACGTAGGTATCCACGCGGGGATCAACTGCGAAAACAACTGGCCATGGTTTCACGACTTCGTGGGAGCGTTCGAAGTGGGCGTGGTGGGTGTCACCGAAGAGATGCTCGCCGTCTCGCCCGGTGTCTCGACTGAGCACCTTCCGCCCACTTGGCTGGTGCTCGATGAGTGGCACAAACACACGCGCAGCGTCGATACACAACCCAACGTGACGGTGCTGCTACGTCGCGCCGGTTTCCCCGTGGCGTGGCACCGGGAACAGGACGGAGGACGCATGTGGTACACGGGCCTCGGACACGTGCCGGCCACTTTCACGAACCCGGATTTTGAAGAACATGTCTGGGGCGGGATCCGCTGGGCCGCACGCCTCCCGACGGTTCCGCTCAAGTAGCGCGCTGCCATCACGCGGGCTCGATAGGATTGGGAGGGTGGGGTAGCTGGTGGACGCTTGCTCCAGCTACCCCACCCAATTAACTGCGCTGCCCAAGCCGCCGAGCAACTGCCGGTGGGTGGTGCGATGGGATCCATCGCTATTGCACTCGGACCCTTGCTGGACAAGAACGACGCTATACCGACCATGACCTGACGTGTTCTGGCATTTGCGGCGGAGGCGGGGAGAGCCAGCTCACGTCTCAAATCGAGGCACCGCCGCGATTCGCACCAAAAAGATTTGCACCAGGCTCATTTATGACCGCGGCGGACTGGCCGTTACCCTTGCCATGCTGAGGAAGTATTTAGTCGTGTGCGGGACTGTGTGGCTTTTCGGGTGCGGGGCGACTCAAGCCGTTCAGCCCGCAGAGCCAGTACACGAGGCCCCGTCAGATAGCCCTGCGCTCAGCGCTTCCACTGCTCGCGACGCTCCGGTGGCAGAGGCAAGCTCCGCCCCGCCGAAGCGCGAGCGGATACGCCTTCGCAACAGTTGCAGCAAACCGGTGCCGTTGCGCATCGAGCGCGACCACGACTCGGACACCGACACCACGCTCGGGAGCAACACCTCTGCCGAACAGCACGCCACCGACGGCGACGAGATCCGTCTGCTGGACGACCACCACAGCATCTTGTCTGCGCTGAAGATTGAAGCCGCCACGCAGGAGATCGTCGTCACCAGCGATTGCGGCAAGCTCGAGGCGAGGTAGTCCTCAAGACCTGCGAGGAAAACTGAGGCGAAGAACAGGATCGATCACAACTTCAAGGTCTTCGCCGCGCTGCTGGCGGTCGAGCTTGCGGCGCTGCCTGTACAGCCTCCGGCGCGAAGTTCACAGCGGCCGGCGCGAAATGTACAGCCCCACGCGTCCCAACTATTACCGTTGGAACACGGGACCGATCTGCCCGCTTAAGGCGAGCTAGATGCCCATTGTTTCACCGCATCCCAGGCGTCGCGCCGCGGCGTTTGCACCGAGATGACAAAGCCGGTACGGCCGACGGAGGCGAAGGCTGCTTGCCAGCGTCCCGCAAAACCTGACACGGGGTCGACGTAAGCTTCGTCACGCTCGGGCGACGCAAAGACCAAAGTTAACTGTCCTGGCCACGGTGCACGCTGACGAACCAGGCTGAGGAGCTTTGGATGATTTGGAAGCCTGACTTCTTGCCCGCGCTTCAAGCCCTCGTGAATGAGGACGACGATGCGTTCGCGCGGCGGCTGCTTTTCTTCGTCGCGGTCCATGTCTCGCGGGCCGAGCAGGGCGATCACGCGGTCGTCTTGCTCTTGCGGGCCGATGCTGCCGAAAGCCGAGTCCGTGGCCACCAGCGCAACTAGCACGCCGACCACCTTCCCCTGGTCAAAGAGCGGCACCGATAGCGCGAATTTGAGCTCGCCATCGCGCTCGGACAGCAGGGCGGGTGCGACGTAAGCGTAAGCGCGACCGGACTCTTTGGATCCTTGAAGCGCCTGAAAATAGTCTCGGAATGCGTAGCTCTTGTTGCGGATGTTGCGCGGTGGGTCGGGCCACTGGGCGCGTATCAAACCCATTTTATCCAATACGAACGCGGCATCGAAGCCGTCTGCCAGCAGCTCGAGCGCTTTGCCGGGTTTTTCGACGTACGAGGTCGCGTGAGCCAAGCGAATGATGGATGGGTCACCCGCTGCACTCTCAAGTCGGTCCTCAAATTCCTTCAACTGGAGTAGCGCGGCGTCGGCTTTCCCCTTGGCGATCTGAGCGTTGGTGTACTGCTCGGCCTCTCGTAGGTGGGTCAGGGTTTGCCAAATCCAGTAACTGCCGACTGCGACTGCGAGTAGTACCGCCGGTACGAACACCAAGGACCGGGCCAGCTTCGGACGGCGGCGCAGCCAGTGCACGGCTCGTCCCAGCTGCGCGGAGGGCGGAATTGTGATCGCGCGCTTCGCTAGCACGCACTCCAAGTCGAGCGCCAAGGCGCGGGCGGTTGGGTAGCGCTCGAGCGGATTTTTGGCTAAACACCTGGCGCAAATTCGCTCGAGGTCCGCCGCTTGCGCCGGCTCGACGCTTCGGAGCGGCTCAGGTGTCGGCTTGACGCTTCGGAGTGGCGCGGGCGCCGGGTTTCTCACCTGCTCGATCACAGCTACGGCCAGGTCGCTGCGGAACGGGCTCTGCCCGGTCAGAAGTTCGAACAGAATCACTCCGAGAGCGTAGATATCGACGGCCTTCGTGACGTCAGCGCTGTCCGCCTGCTCCGGCGCCATGTAGCCAGGGGTTCCACCCACAACGCCGTCTTCATCTAAAAGTTTAGCTAAACCGAAGTCGGCGACGTGGGGCTCGCTCTTTTCGTCGAGCAGAATGTTGCCCGGTTTCAGGTCACGATGGATCAAGCCGTGCTCGTGCGCGTACTGCACGCCCAACGCCACCTTAACCAGCAGCTCAACCCGGGAGCGCCAATCTGTCGTAGTCAGCAGGTCCGCACGTAGGCTGTCCGCAAGGCTGCGCTTGTAGCGCGGCATCGTGAAGTAGTATTGGCCGTCGGTGCAGGCGACGTGAAACACCGGCACCACGTTGGGATGCCTCAAGCCGAACTGCCGCTTAGCCTCCGCCAGGAAGTTCCGGATATCTGCGTCCCTGGCTATCTCGCCATCCAGCATGAACTTGATGGCCACCTCCCCGACGTCGGCCAGCACGGCTTTGAACACGATGCCCATGCCACCACGCCCAATCTCTTCGACCAGCTCGTAAGAGCCGAACCAATCGCCAACGCTTGGCGTCCTCACGCGCCCAGCCTTGATCAAGTCCCCGAGCTGGCTCGAATTAAGCCTCGATGCCGCGGGGTCTTCGGTAGGATCTTCAGGCGGCGCTGGATTGATTGCAGCAGGTCCAATCAAGGCTTGGTATTCGGCTTCGATGTCGGCGGGTCGGACCAGGGTGTCGGCGATCTCCGAGCGTAGGTAGCGCGCGAAGTTTCGCCTCACCTTCTCCTTGAGGTCGTGACGTCGCTTACGCAGCGCGCCTTCACTAACGCCGAGACCGCATGCCAGCTCAGCGTCAGTCAAGTTCGTCTCTTCTTGGTCAAGCAGCTGCTGCACGAGCGTGGTGTGCTTGCTTCCAGCATAGTCTGCGTTCAGTCGACGGAGGGCGCGCTCGACGATAGTGTGCGCCCACGCCCGATTGAACTGCCCCTCGGCGTCCAACTGATTTTGATCCGGGAGTTGCATGCCGTCATCGCCGTCAACGTTCACGTGCGTGATGCCTCCGCCTCGTTTCTTAGCCCGCGTTTGGGCCAACTCATTGTAGAAGTGGTGCATCGCCGCCGTTCGTAGCCACGAACGGAATTGCCCCTCCTTCTGCAGGTCGATCTTGGCGATAAAGTCGCGTTCGAGCAGTGAAGCAAAAAAACCTTGGGTGTGCTCCTGCGCTTCCTCTTGCGTGAGTCCCCAGCCGCGCAAGAAGGCGAACACAGAAGCCCGGTACGTCTCGCACAGCTCAGCCATCGCCAACTTGCCGCCGGGCCGCCCCGCCTGAACGACGATGCTCCAACGTGTGTCCGGGAACGCCTGGAGTCTCACCCGCGGGGGGAGACTCTCGCTCGGTAGACGCTCCTTCACTCCAGATTGAGTAAACTCAGGCGTGCGTTGATTCAAAGGCAACCTCCGAAGACTCGTCGCTGAGCGGCTTTCAATTACAAAGAATCGACCGAAGAGTCTTCGATTCTTCAGATCTTGGTCAAAACCGGCCTGGCGGGAGGCACTAAGTCCGTACGCGTCGCTGCGGCTACTAGAGCACCGCTCCGTCCTGCACCCGCGGACGAAGAGTCGCTCGCAAGTGAACCCAGTCCGTGACTTACCTTTCGCTCGTCAGCCATTGTTTCACAGAAGCCCAGGGGTCGAGCCGCGGCGTCTGAACTGAGATGACATAGCCAGTACGGCCGACGGGGGCGAAGGCTGCTTGCCAATGTCTCTCAAAACCTGGCACGGGGTCGACGTAGTCGTCGTTGCGCTCCGGCAACCCGTAATCCAAAGAGAGCTGTTCGCACGCCGGTGAACCCTCACCAAAGAGCCGGAGGAGCGCCGGCGGGTTCGGAAGCCCGACTTCTTTTCCGCGCGGCAAGTCATCGTGAATGACGACGACGAACCGCTCGCCTGGCGCTTCTTCGCCACGGTCGATGCCTCGCGGGCCGAGCAGGGCGGTCACGCGGCCATCTGGCATTCGCATGCGCACGCTGCCGAACACCGAGTCCACAGCCACAAAAGCAACCAATATACCGACCATTGGCCCCTGGTCGAAGAGCGGCACCGATAGCGCGAATTTCACTTCATCGTCGCGCTCGGAGCGGAAGGTCGAAGAGACGTACGTACAACCGGGCGCTGCAAGTCCTTGAGCCCCGCGAAAGTAATCCCGGAAAGCGTAGTTGCGGCCACGAGTCGTCGCCCGCGGCGCGGAATGTGTGAGCGCTGTGCCCTCCGCCTTCAATACCAAGGCAGAGTCGAAGCCGACGGCGAGTTGTTTGAGCGCTTCGCCCGGTTCGTCGACATACGAGGTCGCGTGAGCTAAGCGAATGATTGATGGGTCACTGGCCGCGCGCTCAAGCCGGTTCGCGAATTCCTTCAACTGGAATAGAGCTTCAGTGGCTTTCCCCGTGGCTTTGTCAGCGTTGGTGTCCTGCTCGATCTTCTGTTGCTCCGTCACGGCTTGCCAAATCCAGTAGCTGCCGAACGTGACTGAGAGTAGTACCGCCGCCGGCACCAACACCAAGCACCAAGCCACGGTCGGATGACGGCGCAGCCAGTGCACGGCTCGGCCCAGAAGAGCGGAGGGCGGAACAGAGGGCGCGCGCTTCGCTAACACGCACTCCAGATCGAGCGCCAACGCGCGTGCGGTTGCGTAGCGCTTGAGCGGGTCTTTGGCTAAACACTTGGCGCAAATCAGCTCGAGGTCCGCCGCTTGCGCCCGCTTGACGCTTCGGAGCGGCTCAGGCACCGGCTTGACGCGTCGGAGCAGCGTAGGCGCAGGATTTCTCACCTGCTCGATCACCTCCACGGCCGGGGCGCTGCGGAACGGGCTCTGCCCGGTCAGAAGTTCGAACAGGATCACTCCGAGCGCGTAGATATCGACGGCCATCGTGACGTCAGGGCTATCCGCCTGCTCCGGCGCCATGTAGCCAGGAGTTCCACCCACAACGCCGTCTTCATCTAAACGCTTAGCCAAACCGAAGTCGGCCACGTGGGGCACGCCGTGTTCGTCGAGCAGAATGTTTCCGGGTTTGAGGTCACGATGGATCAAGCCGCGCTCGTGCGCGTGCTGCACGCCCCGCGCCACCTTGACCAGCAGATCGACCCGGTCCTGCGACTCTGCCGACACTAGACCGTCCCGCAAGCTTTCCGCGAGACTGCGCTCGTAGAGCCGCATCGTGAAGAAGATTTGGCCGTCGATGCGTTCGACCTGAAACACGGGCACCACGTAGTTGTGTGTCAAATGAGCCTGACGCTTAGCCTCCGCCAGGAAGTTACGGATGTCTGCATCGGCGGCTAGCTCACCGCCCGGCAAGAACTTGATGGCCACCATGCGGTGAACGTCGGCCTGCTCGGCTTTGAACACAATGCCCATGCCCCCTTGTCCAATCAGTTTGACCAGCTCGTAGGGGCCAAACCGATCGCCAACGCTTGGCGTCCTCACGCGCCCAGCGTTGAGCAAGTTCCCGACCTGTGTCCAGTCCAGGCTCATTGCCGCTGGGTATTCGGCAGAATCTAGAGAGGGTACGACAATTGCTGCGCATGGGGCAGCAAGTCCAGCAAGGCGCGCACGCAGCGAACGCTTGCGATGTCGCCAAAGTCTGGCTGCGCAGGTTGCGGGCGCCCCGGGATTCATTAAAACAGGTTCATCAAGGCTTGGTATTCGGCGTCGATGTCGGCGGGTCGGACCACGGTGTCGGCGATCTCCAACCGTAGATAGCGCGCGAAGCTCGGCTTCATCTTCTTGTTCTGGAGGTAACAACGTCGCGCGCGCAGCGCGCCTTCACTAATGCCGAGACCGCGTGCCAGCTCAGCGTCACGCAAGTCCGTCCCTTCGTCGTAGAGCAGCTGCTGTACGAGCGTGGTGTGCTTGCTTCCCGCATACTCTGCCTTCAGTCGTCGGAGGGCGCGCTCGACGATAGTGCGCGCCCACGCCCGATTGAACTGCGCCTCGGGGTCCAACTGATTTTGATCCGGGAGTTGCCTGCCGTCATCGCCGTCGGCGTTCACGTGCGCGAACCCCCCGCCACGTTTCATGGCCCGCGCTTTGGTCCACTGATTGCAGAAGTGGTTCTTCGCCGCCGTTCGTAGCCACGAACGAAATTGCCCCTGCATTTGCTGGTCGATCTTAGCGATAGCGTGGCCTTCGAGCAGTGAGGTAAAAAAACCTTGGGTGTGCTCGTGCGCTTCCTCTTGCGTGAGCCCCAAGCCGCGCAAGAAGGCGAACACAGGATCCCGGTACGCCTTGCACAGCTCAGACATCGCCAACTTGCCGTCGGGCCGCCCCGCCTGAAAAACGATGCTCCAACGTGTGTCTGGGAAGGACTCAGGTTTCGCTCGCGGGGCGAGACCCGCGTGCGGTAGACGTTCTTTCCTTACAGATGGCGTGAAATCAGTCGATATTTGATTCATGAACAACCCTCCTGTACCCCTCACAGCCTTTGGTTGCTGACGTTACAGAAAATCGACCGAAGTGTGTTTCATTCTTGGGACCTGGGTCAAAACCCGGCGTGTCGGGGGGCACTCTTCGCGGCCCGAGTGCCCCCGACTAACCTCCGCTAGGGAGTGCAGATTCCGTAGTCGTCGCCCGCGAGCTGGCAGGTGCCGCCCGAGCTGCAGGCTGCACCCGCATCAGCACTGGGACAAAGAGCCGTACAAAGCGGTCCTGCGCCAAGATCCATGCAAGTCGCATTGGCGACGCAGTCGAGCGGACCCGTACAGGGCTGCCCAACGTTGACAACGCCCTCGACGATGCAAGCGCGTCCCGCGCCGGTCAGCGCAGACGATGGACACCACGCTCCGGGCCCACAATCCGCCGAGAACGGCACGCACACCGGAGCCGTTTCGTTGACCTCAAGTACGACTTGAAGCCCGCCCGAACCGACGACGACGGTCACGCCGTCCGTTTGAAATCGAAACGCAACCGTGGTGGTGGTGCCATTGAGAATCGAGAAACTAGTGGCGCTGTTAGATTCGAGAGAAGCCTGCACTGGCTCAAAGGCCCCCTCGGCCGTAGCGCGTTCGAGGCTCCAGCCCCCGTAGAGATAGGCGTCATAATTTCCAGTCTCCAGGGAAGCTGACAACACGGTCTCCGCGGGGTCATCACTCGACTCTAGATAGCTGTAAGTATTTCCGTAAACCAGAATGGTGGCGTTGCGCAGTCGATAGGTGTGGCCATTCGCCACGCTGGTGAGCGGCAGACTTAAGGTGCCAAAGGCTGCCTCATGAGAGTCGGACGCAGGCGTGCCGCAACCTACGAGGAGCGGGCTCGCCATCAAACCGACGAGCAACGATGAATACGATAGAAGTGAACGGATCATTTTGAGTACTCCAATGGGCGCGACATGCGCCGGGTTGTGGAGAGCGACACACCGCTTGGCGCCCGCCTCCCATTGATTTGCTGTTGAAACATCTAGAAAGAAGCAGCCTTGGGCGTTACACGCTTTCGCGGCTCAGCCCCCGACGGAGGGCGTGAGCCCACCGCGGCGCAACATCCCGATTGCCAACAACTCTCGCAATACGCCGAAAGTGGTAGAGACCCAGGGCAGGCGACCCAGTAGGCTTGCCGAAAAGCTGCGCAAGGCTGTGTCTTGGCGCAAAATCTCCGCTGCCCTGCGGTTTCGAGATGTCGTCACTCCGTCACCCGAAGGTTGTGCATCTCGACGAAGTCCTTCAGTTCCGATGAACAAGGGTAAACCCCGCTTGGGGCTGCGTCGCCTTGGAGCGGCTGCGGGCAGCAAGATGCTTGGCGCGAGCCTGACCGAGGTCGCGCCCGGCGGCGTCTCGTTTCCATTGACAGGCGTAGCTGCGGGCTAAGTACACGTGCGGCGTGAAGGCCGATGGGACAATCGCGTGCTGGGGCGACAACCAACATGGCCAGTCCAGCCCGCCGACTGGCATGTTCGGAGCCGTCGCGGCAGGGCCTGAGGGAACGGTCGCCTGCTTGGGGGGACAACACCTTCAATCAATCGAGTCCGCTTGCGGGGTCGCCGCGGGCTACGAGCATACTTGCGGGGTGAGAACGGACGGAAAGACCCACTTCTGGGGAACAAGGCGCAGTGGCCCAGAAGGCCCGACGCAGCGTGCGCTCGTCCACCTCTCGGCCGGCGGCAGTGACACGTGCGGGGTCAACCAGGACGCTCGCATAGAATGCTGGGGAAATCGCGCCAGGCCAGACCAGGATCGACTCTGTCGCCCAGGGCGCTCTGCGCCGCGTTTTCGTCGTGCATTCTTGGCGACCGCGGTTATAAGCGCCGGCATGAGCGATTCTATTGCCATCCGGCCCCAGACCATGGCTCCCGACTGCGCGGTGCGTATTCCCGGCTCGAAAAGCTATACCAACCGCGCCTTGATCGCCGCGGCCTTGGCAGAGGGCGAGACCGCCCTGACTGGCGCGCTTTTCAGCGACGACACGCGCTACATGGCTCAGGCCCTCAATCAGCTTGGCATCTCCGTCGAGTCCAACGCGCAGGAGTGCTCCTTCAAGGTGAAGGGTGCGGCTGGCCTCTTGCCAGATGTTCAGACCGAGGTGTTCGTCGGGAACGCCGGTACCGCGGCGCGTTTCTTGACGGCCGTGCTGGCGCTGGGGCCCGGACGCTACCGAATTGATGGGGTGGCTCGCATGCGCCAGCGACCGATGGATCACCTGTTTCAAGCGTTGCTGACGCTCGGGGTTGAGATCACTCATCATGGGAGCGCAGGTTGTTTTCCGGCGACGCTCTCTGGTCGCAATCGCAAGCGCGGTGATGCACAGTTCACGCTGCCGGGGAACGCGAGCAGCCAGTTCATTAGCGGGCTGCTGCTCGCAGCTCCATGCGTCGGAGGCGCCATGGAGATCCGTGTCGAGGGTGATCTGGTGAGCAAGCCTTACTTAGACATGACGACCGATGTCATGCGGCACTTCGGGGTCGAAGTGGAAAATCGCGGCTATCAGTCGTTCCTCGTGCGGGCCGAGCAACGCTATCAGGCAGCCGACTATGAGGTGGAGCCCGACGCGTCAGCGGCGTCCTATTTCTTTGCCGCAGCGGCGTTGCTCGGAGGACGGGTGACGGTCGAGGGGCTAGGGACCCAGAGTCGGCAGGGCGACCTGGGACTCGTCGACATCCTTGAGAAGATGGGTGCGCGCGTCGAACGCGAGCCGCGTCGAACGACCGTGATAGGCAACGGGAAGCTCAGCGGCGTTGAGGTCGACATGAAGAACCTGTCCGACGTGGCCCAAACGTTGGCAGTGGTCGCGCCGTTCGCGGACTCTCCGACCCGCATCACCGGCATCGGGTTCATCCGCCAGAAAGAGACGGACAGGGTCGGCGCCGTGGTCGCGGAGCTCAATCGACTCGGGGTCCGCGCCGACGAAGAGGACGACGGTTACGTCATCTACCCGAGCCAGCCGACCCCAGGTCTGGTCAGGACCTACGACGATCATCGCATGGCGATGAGTTTCGCGTTAATCGGGCTGAAGGTTCCGGGGATCGTGATTGCCGATCCAGGGTGCACGTCCAAGACCTTCCCGAACTACTTCGAGGTATTGGACACGCTCCGTCGCGAAGGTTAACGTTCCCTGCATGTCACAGGGGATCAATCGGTACCGCGCAGATCTGCGCGAGCTGCGCTTCGTCTTGCTTGAGCAATTTCAGCTCGGTGAGTTGCTCGGGCGCGGCGTCTACGAAGACTTCAGCGAAGAGGACGTCGTAGGTGTCCTGCGTGAAGCGTATCGCTACGCCATCGAGGTCGCCGGTCCCTTGAATTCTACAGGGGACCGCAGCGGCTGCCGCCTGGTGGACGGTCAGGTACACGCTCCCGAGGGTTTCGCTGCGGCCTACCGCAAGCTGTACGCAGGGGGCTTCAAGTCGTTGACTGTTGATCCCGAGTACGGGGGAGCAGGCGCGCCCAAGTGTCTCTACGTGCTAGTGAACGAGCTGACGAGCGGACCCAACGCTGCGCTCGATATGTACGGCGGTTTGACGCTCGGTGCGGCGGACGTCATTTATGAGTTCGGCACCGCGGAGCAAAAGGCTCGCTACTGTCAGAACATGTTCGACGGCACGTGGGCGGGCACCATGTGCCTGACTGAGCCGCAGGCTGGCTCTGATGTGGGAGACGCTACCAGCAGCGCCCAGCGTCTACCCGATGGCAGCTATCAAATCCGTGGTCAGAAGATCTTCATTAGCGCAGGCGATCAAGAGTTCACCGAGAACGTGGTCCACCTAGTGCTCGCTCGGGTCGAGGGCGCTCCCCCGGGTAGCAAGGGGCTCAGCTTGTTCATCGTGCCCAAGGTGCGCGCTGATGGACGCCCCAATGACGTCCGGGTCACGGGCATCGAGCACAAGATGGGGCTAAATGGCTCAGCGACCTGTTCACTCGCCTTCGGCGAAAACGGGGATTGCTGGGGTGAGCTGGTGGGCGGACAGGAGCACCTCGGTATTCGTCAGATGTTCCAGCTGATGAACTTCGCGCGCATTGGCGTCGCCATCCAGGGCCTGGGCGCAGCCTCCAGCGCCTATCTGAACGCCGTGGCGTACGCGCGTGAGCGCAAGCAGGGGCGAACCGCCGAAAACGCTAAGGACCCCACGTCGCCTCAGGTGCGGATCATCGAGCACCCAGACGTTAAGCGTATGCTCTTGGAGATGAAGGCCAAGGTCGAGGGTTCGCGGGCGATGATCGTCAAAGCCTCGCACCATTTTGACAGCGCGGCGCAGAGCGAAGATGCCGCACTTCGAGCCTATCACCACGGACAAATTGAGCTACTGACGCCGCTTTGTAAGGCCTACTCCTCGGATCAGGCGTTTCGCGTGTGTGAGCTCGCTATTCAAGTGTTCGGCGGAGCCGGCTACACGCAGGACTACCCAGTCGAGCAGTATTGCCGCGACGCGAAAATCTTCTCGATCTACGAGGGGACGAATCACATCCAGGCGCTGGACTTGGCGGGCCGCAAGCTCGGGCAAGAGGGCGGCGCTCATTTCAAGGCGTTCGCGCGAGACGTGCAGCGCTTTGTCAAGCAGCACCAGGAGCATGAGCGCCTACGGGAACCGGTACGCCTGCTGGGGGCCGCGTTACCAGCGGTGCTCAGTGTGGCCACCCAGTTCGCGGCGTGGGCGGCATCGAATCAGGTCGCGCGCGTGACGCTGGTCGCCAATACGTTCTTACAAATGATGAGCGAGTTGTGTGTGGGGTGGCTACTGCTGGAGGCGGCGGTCATCGCCGATGCGGCGCTCGGTCAGTTGAGCGCGTCCGG
>JBDKJZ010000068.1:0-15008 GCA_039796375.1 Pseudomonadota bacterium | reverse complement strand
CGTCGCATCCTGAGCCGACTCATCAGTGGTGATCGTCACCAGCACGGTGTTCTCGTGCTTTTTCAGGATCTTACCCAGGTCGCTCAGGTCGGGCATTTCCTTCAGACAGGGCTCACAGGTCTTGGTCCAAAAGTTTAGAATCACGACCTTGCCCCGATAGTCGCTTAAGCGCACCGCCTTGCCAGAGAGGTCCTGAAGCTCAAACTCGGGTGCGAGGCGGTTGTTATCTGCGTAGTCTGGCCCCAGGGAACAAACCGGCGTGCAGACACGCCTCATTTCGCCTTCTTTTGCGGAGGTGACGAATGAGTAGACACCCGCCGCCGCGAGGACGACAAAACCGAGCTGCATTGCGGTGGATAATGAGCTACCAGCTGCCATTTCAGAGCAGGTCTACACCCGAGTCCCCGTAAATGCTAGGGGGCCGGGGCGTCCAGCGAGGCAGGCACACTGGCGCCTGTTTCCATGATACACGGCTACCACGGCCGATGATCGTCGCTGAATCCGTCCTCCGAGGGCTAACGCAGCTCGCGCTTCCGACGCTCCTGCTGCCCGCTGCAGTGGCGCTCTCCGCGCTTGGGTGTGACCCGTTTCATGTCGAGTTTGAGCCGCTCGAAGACACCGTCAGCTATCGCGCGAACGAACTCACGCCCGCGTCGAAGAGACCTTCGAGCCTCGTGCTGATGAACTACAATGTAAAGTTCGGCGGCGCGCGCATCGACTTCTTCTTTGACTGCCATGGCGATCGCGTGCTGATGACTCAAGGCGAAGTGCTTGAGAATCTGGAGCAGCTGGCGACGAAGATCCGGCAGGTGGATCCCGACGTGCTCTTTCTTCAGGAAGTCGACGTCGCGTCCAAGCGCGCCGCCTATGTCGATCAGCTTCAGTGGCTGCTGGACCACACCCGACTCAACTACGCTGAATATGCGTCCCAGTGGCGGGCGGACTTTGTTCCGAGCGACGGCATCGGCCCCGTGGATTCGGGCAACGCCATTCTATCCAAGTATCCGCTCACCGGGGGCACCAGGATCGCGCTGCCCCTGCGCTCCGACCAGCCTGCTCTGGACAAATACTTCTACCTCAGGCGCAACTTGATCCGCGCTCACCTGGACATCGACCCCCCTATAGCCCTGGTCGGAGTACACACGGACGCCTATTCGAAAGATGGAACGAAGCTGCAGCACATTCAGCGCTTCGAGCAAGAACTGGATGTGCTCGCGAAAGATGGAAACGTAATCGGCGCCGGTGATCTGAATACGGTGCCCCCAGGAACAAATCGCCTGCGCGGTTTCCCCGATTCAGTCTGTACCGACGAAGACTTCCAGGCGGATGACTACAGCGAAGAAATGACGTGGCTGGAGTCCCTTTACTCAAAGTATGAGCCCGCTATTTCGCTTGAGGACTATCAGGCGAACAACACCCGCTTTTTTACCCACACGACCGACGGCAAGGGCTTCTGGAACCGTACCCTCGATTACATTTTCACTAACGGCAACCTGGTGTCCGGCACTGGACTGGTTCATCAGGAAAAGTCCAGCGGCGGCATGGACACCATGCCCATCTCCGATCACGCTCCTGTCAGCGTGACGATAGACCTGCGATGAAGGGTTCAACGCTGAAGCTGCTGGGCGGCGTTGGGTGGACAGCCCTCGCCACCTGCATGAGTCCCTGCGTGCAAGCGGCGGCCTCCGTGAGCTGGGGCGGCGCTGGCGCTAGGACCATCGACGCTGGACGGGTCGAGGTCGGCGCCTTCAGCGACAGTCGCGTGGGAATAACACGGCGAATTGAACTCAGCGCGCACCCGCTTGTGTTCTTGATCCTGCCCCATTTGGAGGGGAAGTACCTCTGGTGGCAAGACAGCGCCTGGTTATTATCGACTCGCCACCGCATCACCTACCCCAGCCTGTTCCTCAACCTCCTCGCCAAAGAGGGGGCGCTCGGCTTGTTGCCGGCGGATACCGCGATCCCGCAGGCGCTGGTCCTGACTCAGCACGCGGTCATCAGCTACGAGTTTGAGTCCCCGCACGCGGTGACCCTCGCGCTCGGTGGGGCGGTTGCCCCGCGGACCCGAGACTTGCGGATAGTGGAATTTCCTTTTCTGTATCAGCGCCTCGCCGCCTTACACGGCTGGCTCGTCCCCGAGGGCTCCTTCACCGTTGAGGGTGTCCTCCCCTGGAACTTCGGCTACGCCATCGAAGCGCGCGCCTATTGGTTTTCACTACCAAGCGAGCAGACGGGGGGCCTCCAGAGCGCGTGGGCCCTCGAAGGCTCCAGTCGTCTGGACTACTCTTTGAACCCGCATGTGCGCTTTTCTGTCTTGCTAGAAGCCGCTCAGAGTGAGTTTCCGTTCGGAACACGAACGCATCTGTTGCCCCTAGTGGACGCGCGCGTCACCTTCTGAGATCGAAGCTGCGCATAAGTAGTTGCCTGCAGCCCCCCTTGCCTCGTCGACCAACTGCCGCTCCTTGGTGTGCTAACGCTCACGAAGCCGGAGCCATGCGGCAAATTCTGGCGCGATTGCCCCCAGTACGGACCTAATAGTTTTCAGGGCGCGCTCGTCGCGATCGCTTGGCAAGCGCGAGCGGCCTCAGTACACCGGGACCTATGACCCTCACCCGCTTGACCTCGTACGAATCTTTCCGCCCAGCCCTCGTCGCAGGACTGTTCACTCTTTCAGTCCTGGTCCCGGTCGGTTGTGCCAACGACGAGACTGAGGATTCCGGGAAGCCAGCATTGACGACAACCCCAACGGGGAACGAAGCACCCGGCGGCGCTCCGGGCACCGGGTCCGGCGGCGAGGGGGGCACGCCCGTCGCTTCAGCAGGTGGAACGGGCGGTGATCTTCAGGCGGGCGCAGGAGGCACCGGGGGCGGCAGTGCAACAGGCGGCAGTGCAACAGGCGGCAGTGCAACAGGCGGCAGTGCAACAGGCGGCGCGGCGGGCAACGGTGCAACAGGTGGCATGGCCAGTGGTGGGATGGCGGGCAGCGGAGGCGCGATCGCGACTGGCGGAATGGGCGGAGCCGATCCGGGACCACAACTCCCGAAGCGCGTGCTCCTCTACCATAAGAGCCCGATCACCAACGTCACAGCTCAGATGGATCTGCTAGCATCGAAGCTCACGGAGTGGGGCTTCGAGAGCGACCGGACCATGGATCCCGCGATGATCACCACCGACACCCTCAAGAAGTACGGCGCGGTCGGCATGATCAACCCGTGCTTTGATGCGTTCGGTCCGGATGGTGCTCCGCAGGCCGCGGCGCTAAAAGCATTCGTCGAAGCCGGAGGAGGTCTGTGGGGTAATCACTGTGCCGCGGTCACCTATAACAAAGCTACCCCCCCGCACCCCTACAACCAGTTACTCGGTGGGCGAGGTGGTGACGGTTTCTTTGACGGCGCCTCCACCTGCCAGAAGCTGGGCGACCACCCGACGATCACGGGCCTCCCTGCGACGTTCCCCTATAGCGGCAATATCGACAACACGGACTACCTCGCCGACGACATCACAATCTTGGTGCGCTGTACCTGGAGTGGCGGCGGAATGAAGGACGTCGCGGTGTCCTGGACACGTGAGCCGGGGGAGGGCCGCATCTTCTTCAGCAACTTTGCGAAGTTTGACGTTGATCTCGCCGACCCGGTCTTGGGTCCAGAGCACCTCTACAAGGGCCTTGCCTGGGTCCTTCGCAGGTAAGGTCTACGGGGTCGCCGCGGACAGGCGCTTCTTCGCCAACTGCATTTCAAGCCTAGCGCTCGGCAGGAGCGGCGAGCTCGGGAACTCCTGGGTCAGGCGGTCAAACCAGCGGATCGCCTGTTCGTCGTCTCCACGATCGCGGGCACTCAGACCCCGCTCGAACAGCTCATTTTGTTGTGCCAAGTTGCTCGGCTCCACACGAGGTGGCGCCGGCTTCTCGGCGGACACGCTCGTGCGCGTCGACGGCAGGGAGCCCGACGGGCGAGCCTGCTCAGAGGCGTCACCCGACTGGAGCAACTCTGAAGACCCGGTCCTGGACTCAGACGGCGCCGGAGGGGACCGCACAACCTGCGCCGCTGAAGGCAACGAACTCCATTGCTCACCGCTCTTAAGCAGGTGCTCCAGGCCGCCATGAGTGACCGCCACCGAACCGCGGGAGACTCTCACGGTCGTGAAGCTCTGCTCATCGCGCTCAGTCACTTCGACGCTAAAGATGGTGCCCAGGACCGAAACGGATGCGTCGGGCGTGCTGACCCTCACCAGGCGCGCTTGCCCATCGCCTCTCGGCACGTTGAGGTCAACGCGTCCGCTGCGGAGAAACATCGAGTTCTGGTGCCGATGGATCTGGTCCAGTTTCAGCGTTGTGGCCCCGGAAAGATCGACCAATGTCTGGTCGCCCAGCTCGACACTGGCGAACCCCTCCGCCGTCGTGCTGATTTCCTCACCTGCGGCGACGCGGGCTGCCGAAGTGACGATCTGGCTGTCACCGCTCGGCGCAGTCACGACGACCCTGCCGATGACCTTTCGCAGTTGCGCTTCCACGTGCGAGGCAACCAGCGGACGCGAACCGGCGTTCAAGCTGTAGCCAGCCCCGACGCAGAGAATCATGCCGGCAGCAGCTGCAGCCCACCACATCAGGCGCCGCCGCCGTTCACTCCGCGACTCCAACGGAGCCCGACGAATCATGGCGCGGAGCGCGGGGAGCGCAGCCTGACGACGCTCCGCCTCGCGTTCCGCGCCCTCCGGCTCGACGGGAAGGTCACGCCCCGCGAGCAACCAGCGGCCCAGCTCCTCCGGGAGCGCAGGCGCCGATGAGTGGTGCGCTCTATCGTGAGGGGCGTTCATTGTTGGCCTTTCCACGTCAACTGCGCCCGCTTTTCCAGCGATTCGAGGCGCTTCAGGAGTTCTTTGCGCCCGCGAACCAGGCGAGACTGCGCGGCAGAGACGGAGATGTCTGTCAGTCGGGCGACTTCTTCGAGTTCGTAACCCTCAACGTCGTGCAAGAAGATGGCCTGAGCGCGACGCGGATTCATCTCAGCGAGCTCCTCCATAACGCGGTTCAGCATCGTCCTGGCGGTCGTCTGGCGGTCCAAGTCAAAACCTGACGTCCCCTCGTCGGGGAGGTCGACGCTCCGATCCAGCACTTTACGCTCCCTGCGCCGGGATCGCAGCGCGTTCAGCCCGACGTTGCTCGCGATTCGCGCAGCCCAGGTTTTCAGACTGCAATTTCCGGCGTAGCTACCCCGGGCCAGGGTGAGCACCACCTGCTCAAATGCCACTTGGACCAAGTCGTCGTGATCGACCTCCCGGCGGCCAAACACCCGACAAAGGGTCCGGTCAATCACCGAACCGAGTCGGTCGTAGAGCTGGGCGGAAACCCGGTCATCCCCGCGGACCACCGCCGCGATAAGCGCCGCATCCGACAACCCCGCCGCCTCAGTGTCTGAACTGTTGCTCACTGCTCTCAACCACGGGCGAGACGCGGAAGCAGTTCGAGGGGGTGCGGCCATCGCTAACATTCTTGCACCCCGTACCGTACCCGCCCTCAAAGCGAGCAGGCACGCATTCGAAAATGGCCTGGCTCCGGCTTCGGGAAAGGGAAATTCGGGCGACGCGCCTTTTTGATCGCCCCGAATCCGTTGCTGTGGGTAACTGAAAGGCAGTGATGAACCGTAAACGCTTCGCCCTTTTGCTGACCCTGCTGGTGGGCGCATGTGGACGCGATCGGATCGACCTGACGACGGGAACGCAGGTCGTGGGCGCCGCACAGAACCCCGAGCAAGGCGGAGCGAGCGCCCAGCCCAGCGCCACAACCGAGCCGTTGGCCCCGAACGATCCAGCCCCGAGCAGTGTCGTCGAGGCCCCCTCCCCAGAAGCTGGCAGCGGAGCATCACCAGCGCCGGTCGACGCCGGGCGCGGTCATCACGGACGGCCCGACGCCGGACACGCTGAGTTAACACCCTGCGCGCCAGGGATTCCCTGCCCGAGCGACCTCCCCCTTTGTGATCCCAATCGTGGGGTGTGTTTTCAGTGCTTCACGAGCCGCGACTGCATTGACGGCGACTACTGCAGCGACGAGGGCCGCTGCGTATCAGGCTGTGATTCAGACAGAGACTGCGGTCCGTCGAAACCCGAGTGCCACCACCACCGCTGCGTCGAATGTAAGAGCTCCTTCGAGTGCGTCATCGCGCACGGGCTCACGCGGGCGTTCTGCGACCGCCACACGTGCCGCGCTTGCGAGCGGGATGAGGAATGCCACCCCGACTTTTTCTGCTCAGCCGGCGAGTGCCGCCCCATGTGAGACCCGGCGCCCGGAGAGCGTCAGCTGAGACGGCAGCCGACCGGGGCTATTCGAAACGCCAACGAGCGCCGGCACTCGCGTCGCAGTTCCACGGACCGAAGGTGTCCCGGCGCACACCGTCAACCCGAACGTCAATAGGGCTAGAGTATCCGGCGCTGAACCGCAAATACGGCGACAGGCCCCAGTCCAGGACCTGGGCGGTAGCGCTTCCAAACACACTGAGCTTGAATCGTCCATCCGTGTCCCCACCGGGGCTCACGCGAGGAGAGAACCACAGGACTCTGGTGCCGGTTTGGAGCGAAACCGAAAACGGCGGCAGTGCGATACTCGGCCCTGCCGCGAAACCGAGTGTTGCGAACTGTGCGCTCACCAGCTCACTGTTCTCACCGTGGACCTGGTACCCGCCCACCAGGTCCAGCTCCCAGTGACCCGCTAGAGTCGCGCCGAGGCCAAGCTGCCCCCCAACACTGAGGGTGGAGAGGCCGGGCGCCAGCGCAAAGCCGGCCCAAGCGCGCAAAGGAACAGAGCTTTGGCTGATTCCCGAAGCGCTCGAGAGGGCTTCGCCTGACGGACCTGGCGTTCCGTCCCGGGTCGAAGCTTCGATCCGCGTGACCTCGACCACCGTCCCCGCTAGGCTGCCGAGGGCCAACCCCATCGCACGGTAGCGTTCGGGGGATTCATCCTGCGCCTGGAAACGCAGGTCTCTTCGGAGCCACTGATCCTGGCGCCAGCGCCGAAGCCCGAGTGACACACTGGCGTTCGTCCCGTCTAGCCAGCTGACTTCCGCGGCAAGCTCAGACTCGGAGCTGGACCCACCGGCGGAGACCTGGCAGCGCCCAGCGAGGTAGGCTCGGTCACACGCTTCAAGCAGCACCGCCGAGTCGTTCGGGCTTGCGCTCGGTGGGAGGGTGACCGATACGACGAGCAGCAGCACGGGAGCTTCACGGGACCATAAGGCCGCAAGCGTGTCAAACCGAACTGATCGGCCATTTTGTTTTGGGCTCGTGAGACCTGCGGGAGTACAACCCCAGCCATGTCTGAAGCACGCAAGGTCCTTGTCACCGGGGGCGCCGGGTTTATCGGTTCTCACACCGTCGTTGAGTTATGCGCGGCCGGCTACGAGCCCATCATCGTGGACAATTTCTGCAACTCGGACCGCCGGATCCTCTCGCGGATCGAGCGAATCGTGGGGCGCCCGGTGACCTGCCGAGAACTCGATTGTGCGGACGGCGCGGCGATGACCCGCCTGTTCGAGACCGACGGGCGCTTCTTCGGAGTCATCCACTTCGCGGCTCACAAAGCCGTCGGCGCTTCGGTAGGACAGCCCCTAAAGTACTATCGCAACAACGTTGGGTCCCTGGTGACTCTGCTTGAGACCATGCGCGATCAGGCCGTGCGCAATCTGGTGTTTTCTTCTTCGTGCACCGTCTACGGCCAACCCGACACGCTACCCGTCACTGAAGCAACACCTCGCAAGACGGCTGAGTCGCCCTACGGGCGCAGCAAGCAGTTCTGCGAAGATGTCATCGACGACACGGTTCGCTCAGGCCAGGTGCTGAGTGCCGTCACGTTGCGCTACTTCAACCCGGTGGGTGCGCATCCTTCCTCGTTGATTGGCGAGCTGCCGATTGGCGCCCCTGAAAACCTCGTACCGTACATCACGCAGACAGCGGCTGGTATCCGCGAACAACTGACCGTGTTCGGCGATGACTACGATACCCCCGACGGCACCTGTGTCCGAGACTACATTCATGTCGTCGATCTCGCGAAAGCCCACGTCAGCGCTCTGAACTGGTTGAGCAGGCGGAACGACACGCCCAACAACGAAGTGCTCAATGTAGGCACAGGGCGGGGCACGTCCGTGCTTCAGGCGATCGCCGCGTTTGAGCAAGCCGCGGGCAAGAAACTGAACTATCGCATCGGTCCGCGTCGCCCGGGCGACGTCGTCGAAACGTATGCCAACGTGGACAAGTCACAGAGCACGCTGGAGTGGAAGTGTGAACTGACGACGCTTGATGCCATGCGCGACGCGTACAATTGGCAAGCTTCCCTCGCAACGAACCCGCTCAGCTAAGCAGCTCCGCTACCCAAGCCCGGCATGCTTACTGTAGTCCCGCGCGGTGCGCCGCCCAAGCGGTGAGCTGACGTGTCGCGTTAGAAAGATCTGCGCGGACCTCCCACCGGTTCGGGGGAAACCAATCCGCCAGCGCCCTCAGGCACGCCAACTTTTCCAGCGGGGACATCGGCACCCGACCGACAGATGCGAGGTACTCAGTCCAGGTGCGCACAGTGGGTAGCGTGACGATGCCGGGACGAACTTTCGGATCAAACCAAGCGATTCGCTCTGCGGAGCGCAGATCAGTCGCATGGACGGAGCGACGCGCGTGATCGCGATTCTGAAATAAACACCGCTCCGAGCGGAAGAATCGGCCGTGCAGTCCCAGCTCTGCGAGCAGCGTCCGGTCCGATCCGACAAAGCTGCCGATGAGCCCGGTCTTCGCCAACACCTCACGCCGCATGACCCCGAATACGTCGGTGCACCAGTGCTCGCTCAGGATCAAGTCTCGAAACCGCACGGACGGTCGCGGGTGCCCCGCCAGACGCAAATCCTCATCGTGCGCGCGAACCACCGCTCCGCAGTCGTCGATGATCTCAATTTCGCTGTGTCCCAAAACGAAGCCCGGGTCCGCATCTAGAGCTTCCACGCAGACGCGCGTGTAGTCAGGCTGGCACACGTCGTCGTGCGCGGCCCACTTAAAATACGGCGCCCGGCACAACTCGAAGGCTCGGTTGAAGTTCGGCGCCGCACCGATGTTTTGCAGATTCCGCACGTACCGAATTCGCGGGTCGCGCGCAGCAAAGTCCCTACAAATACCCTCGGTGGAATCGGTCGACGCGTTGTCGCAAATCACGATTTCAAAATCGACGAACGTCTGGGCCAGCAGGGACTCCAGGGCCGCGGCTAGGTGGCGTTCACCATTGTAGACGGGCAGTCCGATCCCTAGCTTAGTCATTCAGTGGTGTCCCTTGGTCTGGGTGTTCTCGACTCTTGATCGAACGCTGTAGTAGAGCAGACGGCCAGCGGCCCGCGCCAGCTGGAGCGCCTGCTTGGAGTCGCGCACCTGGGGGACCGCACGGAGCGAGAGCTTCGCGGCTGCCCCATAGTTGCTCATCCAGGTCAGCCCACGCGCACATCGTTCGTAGGTAGAGAACAGAGCCTGACGCCGCTCAACGGCGGTAATGCGGTCAGCGTTGTCGTCAATGAACTTCTCCATGACCCGAACGTAGTCCACGAACGCGCCACTGGGCGCCGAAAGACTCTCGTGACCAGCCATGTACTTGGTCAGCGCCTGATCGATCAATCCCACTTTGTAGCGGCGGGCGATCCGGAGGTAATACTCAATATCTTCCGCGGTCTTGAGCGCCACATCGAACTCGCCCACTTCATCGACCACCCGCTTCCTAAGCATGGCCGTTGATGGCGTAATCGTTGGCTCCCTGAGCGCGGAAGCCAGAACATCGCCGCTGGCCGGAAAATGTTCTCGCCGACGCTCGACGCGTGTCGTCTCACCGTTCGGATCTACCCACTCGATGTCTGTCACGACCAAGCCAAACTCAGGGTGGGCGGTTAAGAACTCCACCTGCAGTCGCAGCTTGTCGGAGCGCCACTCGTCGTCGGAGTCGAGAAAAGCAATAAATTCTCCCCTCGCCTCTCGCATCCCGAAGTTCCGCGCGGCTGAGACCCCACCGTTCGCCTTCTTAAGGTAGCGAATACGAGTGCCGAAGTGCGACGACAACTGGGCTTCAGTATCGTCGGTCGAGCCATCGTCGACCACCAACACTTCCTGACGATCGTAGGTCTGGCAGAGGGCAGAACGCACGGCGCGAAGCACCTCGACCGAACGATTGTACGTCGGGATGATCGTGCTAACGAGGGGCGCTTCGCCAACTGCCGACATAGTTCATTCCCAAAGAACGCGCCCCAGAGACGCCACCCGGTTGGTGAATTTCCACGGGGACCTGGCCAAGTCAAGGATCGGGGCGCCAAAGAGGCGGATTTCGGCCCCCTCGGGCGGCCCTGGAGTTCCAGGTTGGGCCAGTGGACAAGGCAGGCACTATCCCGTAAATGTCGGGCCATGGCGGGGTGGAGCGTGCAATTGGGTCGAGGCGCGAGTAGCGCCCCGCGGAAGGGCTCACCAACCGGGCAGATTTATCAAGCTCAGCAACGGGTGGAGCGATCCTGATGAGAAACGAAACTGGCAAGGCAACTCGGTTCGTCGCGCCTAGGCCCGCGGCAGCGACCTTCGGAGGCGCGCTCGCTGCTTTCTCAATGCTTCTGCTACCAGCCTGCACAGAGAAACAGGGCAGCGCAACGCGACGGCCACCCGTGCAGTACTACGAGCCAAGGTCCAATCCGCTAGTCACGCCGAAGCAGGAGGAGCCCTCTGTGGATGCGGGAACTGCTACCGAGGCGAACCCGAGCGCGACCGTAGCCGCGCGCTGCGGCAACGCGCCAGGGCAGCTGTTTCTCCCTTCGGCGCCCTGGAACAAGAAGATCGCCGACGCCCGCGTGCACGCGGACTCTTCGAAGATCACCAGCTACTTGCAAGCGAACCACACCGCCAGCGGCCGCTTTCAGATCGATTTCTCAATGACGCTGTTCAGCGTCAGTCCGGGGGACCTCCGCCTGCCGTTTAAACCCAACGATGCGCACTGGACGCCGGACTGCGATACCACCCCGGTCCCCATCACTCGGGGCGCGCGACTCGAGGGCGAGTCTGGGACGCGCTGCGAGCACGACGGCGACTGCCACCTGTTGTTGCAGAGCCTCGATGACTGCCGCCTCTATGAGATGTTCAAGGCGGACCTCACTGAGAAGCGCTTCTCCGGAGGCTGCCTCGCCGTGTGGGACCTGAGCCTCCCGTACAATGAGACCCTTCGGGGTGACCAGTGCTCAAGCGCCGACGCCGCGGGGCTACCCATCAGCCCGCTGCTATTCTCTGCCGACGAGATCCATCGCGGTGTTATCCAGCACGCACTTCGCTTCGTCTTGCCGAATAAGCACATCCGTCATCGCAAGTACGTGAGACCTGCGACGCATTCGACGAGCGCAACGTCGGGGCCCGCTGAAGCTCCGCCCTACGGTACCTTGCTTCGACTGCGATCGGACTTTCCGCTCGATCAGCTGAAACCTGCCGTGAGGGTTGTCGCCGAAGCGCTGCAGCGCTACGGGATGTATCTCGCCGACGGCGGCGACGTGACGTTCACAGCTCTTCACGACGACTCAAGCACCGTGACTTGGCCCGAGGTCAAGCTTGGACCGCACGACTTGAGCGCACTCACTTGGTCGAACTTCGAGGTGGTCGACACTGGCCCAGAAATTCATTGGGGCGGAAACTGCAGCCGCGCCGTGCCCACGGACTAACGCATGCGCTTGCTTGCGATCACGAGTGTCTTTCCAAACTCATTGTTGCCCAAGTACGCACCGTACACTTGGCAGCAGTGTGAAGCGCTGTCGAAACGCTGCGATCTGGAGATCTTCGCGACCATTCCTTGGTTCCCGATGCCGAGTCAGCTAGCGCGATTCAACTATTGGGGCAGAGATTTGGGCCCGGTCCCTAGTCAGGAAACTCTGCTCGGCCTTGATGTGCAGCATCCGCGGGTACTGCGTATACCAAAGCTGGGCTTCAGCATCGCGGCCGCGACCTACGCGGCATCGATCGCCCCGCGTGTTCGCCGCCTGAGACCGGACGCTATTTTGGCAACCTGGGCCTACCCCGACGGCGCCGCAGCGCTCTTGCTCGGGTCGGCCTTAGGCATCCCGACGTTCGTGCAGGTCATCGGCTCCGACTTGAACATCGTGGCTAAGAAGGCGAGCGCCCGGGCGCAACTCAGGAGCCTACTTCCGCGGGCAGCCGGTGCGATAGCCGTGAGCGCCCCTTTGGCGCGAGAGCTAACGGTGTTGGGTGCCAAAAGAGTTGAGGTGATTCGCACCGGGGTCAACACTAGGGTGTTTTGTCCCCGTTCACGCGCGGATGCCCGCGAGCGTCTTGGGGTCAACGCGCAAGCAAAGCTCGTGTTGTTTGTAGGCAGGCTTCACAAAGAAAAGGGCCTAGCGGAGCTACTCGACGCGCTTGAGCACCTGGTGGCTGGTCCAAACTCAGCGGAGCTGGTAGTCGTCGGCGAAGGCCCGTACCGCAGAGAGCTTGAGCGACGCGGCGCGAAGCTCGGTGCTCGGCTTCGGTTGACAGGCGAGGTCGGGCTTGAGGGGGTCGCAGACTGGATCGCCGCGTGCGATGTTTTGGCGCTCCCAAGCTACGGCGAAGGGACCCCGAATGTCGTTATTGAGGCCCTGAGCAGTGGACGCAAGGTGGTCGCCACTGACGTCGGAGGGATCCCGGACCTGGTGACGTTACCCATTCAGGGAGAGCTCGTCCCTCCCAAGGACGTCCAACACCTGGCGGAAGCCCTAGGCCGCGTGCTGTCCCAACCCTATGACGAGACCGAGGTCGCCAGTTCGATCGAAGCTTTTGATTGGGACGAGAACGCGCGGCGTGTGCTCAGCCTGATAGAGTCCTGCGCCTAGCGCCGGCGTCATGCTCACTGGCTCGAACTAGGGGACGTAGACCAAGTCGCCGGAGAGCAACACGATGTCTTGCTCAAGCGCGCGCCCTTCGATCAGCAGGTCGTAGCGTATCGGGATCCGGTCGACACGCCCGTTGGGACGTGTACGCACAATCACGGCTTCGCTGGGTGAGGAGTACTGGTTGGGCCCCCCGGCAAGGCTGATCGCCTCTCCCACTGTTAGGTAACGCGCGGCCTGCAGAACCCCTGGCGAGGCAATGTTCCCGTTCACCGTTACCCGGTAGCTGTTGATTTGGGATACCTCAACGGACACGGCGGACTCATCAATCTTCACGTAAGTCGCCAGGCGCTGGGCGATCACTTTCTTCATCTGGGTGGGAGTGCTACCAGCCGCGGCCACGTCACCTATTAGGGGGAAGGTCACAGTCCCATCTGGTCTCACCTGAACGTCGCCACCCAAGTCCCCGTGACGCCAGACGCGTACCCTCAGCACATCGGGGACCCCAATGACATACTCGCTCCGACGAGGATCGGGTTCCTTAGCGTAAGGGTAGCTGGCGCTCGTTGCACCGCAGGCGACCCACTGTGTCGCTTGCGCGATCACGCAAAGCATCAAAAATAGTTGCGACCACTTTCCATCCCGAAAACCCATGGGGGAAAACGTAGCCGCCAAGGCCTAGGTCAATCAAGGTGGCGCGACGAAATCGGGGATCTCAGCGTCCCAAGCCTCGAAGCATCACGATCGGTGTCATCACGATGATCTCCAGCTCGGTTACGATGAACGTGGAGAACGTTTCAAGCCTAGCTAAGTAGGCCATATCATAGAGAAGTTTGGCTCGAAGGTCATCGGCCAGGGCCCCCTCAGCCTCTTCTAGCCCGAAAGGGTTCTGGATATCGTGCTTAAACGGGGTGAGCTCGCTGTCCTCCGGGATCGCCCCGGTGTAGCCCAACTTGATCTGCGCCAGGCCCGTGAGTCCGGGCTTTACGTCGCGCAGGCGCTCCTCAAAGTAGGGCACCGCGAGACTGAGGTCCTTAAGGATCTCCGGACGCTCCGGTCGAGGTCCAACAAGGCTCATCTCACCCTTCAAGATATTGATAAACTGCGGAAACTCGTCGATCCGGGACTTGCGCAAGAAGCGCCCCATCCTCGTCACGCGGGAGTCGTTCTCGGGTGAAATGACAGCACCCGTGCCGCTTTCGGCGTTCTTGCACATGGTCCGGAACTTGAGCACGTCGAACAGCACGAGGTGTGACTTGCCGTCCGAACCGGTCTCTAGGCTGCGGGCCCTGCGCTGCTTAAAAAAGACGCCACCAGGCGACTCCAAACGAATCGCAAGTGCAATCGCCGGGTACATCGGCAGCGTAATGCTGAGCCCGACTAGCGCACCCGCGATGTCGATCGCGCGCTTCGTAAACCTTACGCTCCTGGGGGGCACGACTTTCCTTTGGTCAATGGAGTGAAAACCTAGCGCTTGGGCGGTAACTTCGGTAGCGGACGCGGTCCGCCCAGGCGAGATCATGCTGCCCCGAAGTGGGACGCCCGGTTGCGCGGCGTGCTGCCATCCCCAAAGACATTTTCCGGAGTATAGCCCTGAAAAGGGACAATCCTGCACGCTCGGTTTACGTAAACGAAGTCGGAGAAAGGGACCTAATGAAGTCTACTTTAGGTCAATGTAGGCCGAAATTGCGGCCCTACTGGAGCGGACTAGTGACCATCGACACCGACGTGCCAGGCGGGCTTAAAGGCGATCCTGTTTGATCGGGTTCCACGTATCTCACTTAGGAAAAGCCGGTCAGCGGGCACACCCCGGACGTGAGCTTCCCGAGTCGGCGCGGCTTAGCGCTTGCCAAGTACCCGCGGAACGTAAAGGATGGCCCCGCACACCGAAGGGAACTTGGTATGGAACTGTCAGTAAGCCAACACAAGCACGACGTTTGGATCAGCATTCGCGGATCGTTCGACGCGCACACGGCACCCACTTCACGCAGCCAGCTCGATCAGGTGGTGGAGTCCAAACCACCCGGGATCGTGTTGGACATGAGCGATACTTCGCTGATCGATAGCACTGGCGTAGGTGGGATTGTCTCGCTCTACAAGCGCACCCGCGCATACGGAGGCCAGTTCTCCGTCGTGGGTGTGAACGGTCAGCCGCAG
>JBDKJZ010000067.1:0-15084 GCA_039796375.1 Pseudomonadota bacterium | reverse complement strand
CGCACTAGCTGGGATGCTATATTTCGCGCCGTCGACCACGCTGTCACTTGGGGACTTGCGCATAGAAACCTCGACAACATCCGTTCAATCGGCGTCGACGAACTCTCCTGGAAAAAGGGCCACAAATACCTGACCGTCGTCTACCAGATTGACCACGGCTGCCGACGCTTGTTGCACATTGCCCGTGATCGGAAGATCCAAAGCTTCAATACCTTCTTCGACCTGCTGGGACCAGAGCGCTCCAGCCAGATCGCTTTTGTCGCCAGTGACATGTGGAAGGCGTTCCTGCACGTTGTGCAAGCGCGCTGCAGCCAGGCGGTGCACGTGCTGGATCGATTCCACGTCATGCAGCTAATGAGCCGTGCGGTCGACGAAACCCGCCGGGCGGAGGTACGAGCGCTACGCACCGCTGGCCGTCCAGCAATCCTGACCAAGACCCGGTGGATCCTGCTCAAGCGGCGGAGGAACCTCAAAAGCAAAGAGCGAACTCGCCTCAAGGAACTCGTGAATCGCAACCTGCGTTCTATGCGCGCCTACCTCCTCAAGGAGGAGTTCCAGCACTTCTGGTCGTACACTTCGGTGTGGGGCGGGCGGCGCTTCCTCAAAGAATGGACCACCATGGCACTACGCTCGCGCATCAAGCCCATCCAGAAATTCGCGCGAACGCTGCGGGCGCACGAACCGCTGCTGCTCAACTGGTTTCGAGTCCGCGGAACCTTCGCATCAGGCGCAACTGAGGGTTTCAACAACAAGGCCCGGATGACGACACGAAAAGCGTACGGCTTTCGCAGCTACGAACACGTGCGAATCGCGCTGTTCCATGCCCTAGGAGACCTCCCGACACCCCCTCGGCTCGCCCACAAATTTTTCTGAAGAGGCTAATTTGTTAGCGCAACTCTGGAACAGGTGGAACAGGTGGAACAGGTGGAACAGGTGGAACAGGTGGAACAGGTGGAACAGGTGGAACAGGTGGAACAGGTGGAACAGGTGGAACAGGTGGAACTCTTTACTTTCTCAGATCCGTCGCTCGGGCACTGTTGGTGCTCAGATCAGACGACGCGAAAGAACTTATGTAGTCAGTGGTCTGGGAGAGACACCCGCTACCAGCAGGGCTCTGCGGGGCCGGGACAACTAGGGATTCAAGAACTACCGGGCGAGCCGCCTGAGCCAGTCGCCATGGACCATGGAAGAAGCAGCCCGGAAGAGTTCGCTCTAGACGAAAACCGGACACAATTTTGCGTCCCTTTTTCGCCTGGTGGTACTGTGCCCTCATGACGCTTTCGCCTGAAACCTCCGCGTTCCTTGAATCGTTGTTGGGGATTATGGAGCGAAAGGTGCACTGGGCTTGGTCCTTGTTCACTAGTGGCGGCGTGTCCAAAGCGCGGCTGAATGTCCACTTCGAGCAAGAGTACGAAACCTACGTTCGAGATTTTCCTGTCATGGTGGGTTGGGCGTACGTGCAGTGCCCGATCGCCGCGGTTCGGAGGGAGCTGGCGGAAAACCTGTATGAGGAGGAGACTGGGGGCCTTGTCGCAAAGCGACCGCACCCGGAGTTGTTCCTTGAGTATCCCCGCGGCTTGGGTATGGACCTTCGGCGCTTTGAAGCGATTGAGTTGCTGCCCGCCGCGATGGCCTACAGGGCGGCGCTTGACGACTGTGTTCAGCGCCGAGGCTGGGAAGCCGCAGCGGCCGTCGCGACGATCTTCGTTGAGGGCACCCAGTACGAGCGTGGGGAAGTCGATGCCCGCGCGGAAAAGCGCCCCAGCGCTCCCCTGGAGCAGCACCCGCTTGTGCTGCACTACGGGTTACCCCTCGAAGCGCTCGCGCTCACCAAGGCTCACCGTCGCGTGGAGGGGGAGCACCGCAATTCCGCTTGGAAGATCCTGCTCGAGTACGTTGCCCCCGCCTCCTACCCGGTCGTGCTCGGAGCGATGGAGGAAGTGCTCAACGCGTGGCTGCTCTATCGCGATGAGGTAGCGGAGCAGTGTGGTCTGAGTCGGCCCAAGTCCTGAGCTGGTCCGAATCCTGGGGCGACTCTTACGGTTGCGCTTGCGCTTTCGCTGAACCCGTCGATCAGTCGAGGAACAGCAGGCGCCTGTAGAGGCGTGGGTCCCAGGGCGGGATATTCTCCTTGATGACCTGACGCTGCCACTTGTTGTCTTTGCGCATGCACTGTTGTTTTGCATCGCCGCTCGCTCGGGTCGTCACACGCGTGCAGGCTGCGTCCAGTGCGGACTGCGCGGCCTCTTCGCTGGAGCTCCACATCCCCAGGTTCATCCGCTCGACACACTGGGGGTACGCGCGGAAGTTCTCCGGAGAGCGGGGTTGACCGATCAAGCTGAAGTCCGTGACACCTTCGAGCCCCACGCACACCTCGATACGACCGTTGTGGCCATAGATGAACAGCTCGACACACAATATCAATAGGATGCCGCCGACCCACAGAAGGAGACCGCGAGCGCTCTCCTTCTCCGGCGGGGGCTCCAGACTGTTTGGCGCTTCGTCCGCTTCGTCCGCTTCGTCCTGGGCTTCACCCGTAGCGGCGGTGTCGTCCTTCGCAGAGCTGTCGTCTGAGGCCAACTCCTTCGCGGACGCCTCGGAGCTGTCGGTCTGAGGGTCTACGGGGGGTTGTGCTGAGGGCTTCTCGTCTGCTGGGTCGCTCACGCGGCGGATACTAGCCGGAAGTGGCGGAGAAGAAGCGTGATTGAAGCATTGTCGGCCAGCTGGCCATTGCCTTGGTGTGTCTCCGCGCTGCTCTGGACGGCTCCGGGTCCGCTGCAAGGATTGCCGCCGAGCGCGCCAGCGGGTGCAGGGGTGGACCTGCGAGCGGGTCGAGCCCACTCGCTACGCCCTCAGGGGAGGTCGCCCCGGAGCCCGATCGCCGACTTCACTCGAAGCGTGTGGCCGACAGCGCGACGCGAAAGGGGTTCGCCCGATCCAAGAACGCGTCGCGCAGCACCTCGCTCGCACCGAGTCCCGCGCTCATGCCGTGCCCAGCCAGTCCACCGAACCAATACAGACCGTCTAGGCGCGACCCTTGGCCAACGACCATTGCGTGATCGGGTGACAAGGTGCGCAGGCAGCCCCAGACGTTTCTCACGCGGCTCTCGCGGTAACGAGGCACGAGCGAATGCAACTGGACTGCGAGTCGCTCAAGCGCAGAAGGATCGACGGCTGGTGGGCAGGCAGCGTGAGGCGTGTGGTCCCCTGGGGTCGCGAGCAGGCCCGACCCTTCTTTTCGAACGTAGACGCCCGTGTCGAGATCCCAGTGAACCGTCTTGGCGACTTCAGTCTCCGCAGGGGCTACCAGTTGCGCGAGGTGGCGTCGATAAGGCACGAGCGGCAGAGCAGCGTCACAGGTCGCTGCAAGCGTCGCGCTCCATGCGCCAGCTGCCAAGATTACATCAGTCGCGGCGATCGTCTGGCCGTCGGCGCACTCGACCCCGGTGACTCGATGCCCGTTGTGGCAGAGCGAGCGCACCTCAGTGTCGGTTCGCAGCCGCGCGCCAAGCGCTAGGGCTCGCTTGCGGAGTGCCTCGCCGATCCCGTGAATATCCAGAACCCCCGCTTGCGGCAGGTGCAGCGCATAGCGATTGCGACCTCCTTCAAGCTCGGGGAACGCGCGCGAGAGCTCCCCAGCTTCGAGCAAGCGATGCGTTATGCCCAGCAGCGCGGCTCGGCCGACGTACGGAGCCAACACCCTGGCTTCGCTCGACAGAAGACACAGACCCGATCGATCGAGGAGGGGGGCGCCCCCTCCAAGCTCACCCAGCAGATGCGGCGTTTTGGCAGCCAGGGCGCTGGTGACATCGTCACCTTCCAGCGGACGATAGATCGCCGCATTTCTGCCGGAGGCGTGGCTGAACGGGAGGGCTTCCCGCTCAAGCACAGTGACGCTCCGCGAGTGCGGTCCGAGCGCATAGGCGGCGGAGAGGCCGGCAATACCTCCACCGATGATCACGACGTCACGGGTCATCGCGCTGACTGCTAGCGCACCGCGTAGCGTGAGCCAACTGAAACAGAAAATTAGTTGGACTTGGTTTCCAGTACGGGTCTTTCGCTCTTGGGTGCCGAGCCGTACTCCTGGAGCTTGTACTGAATCTTGCGCACGCTGATGCCAAGCACCTCCGCTGCGCGGCTCGTCGAGCCTCCGTGCAGCTCGAGGGTCTTGATGATCGCGTAGCGCTCGATATCCGCAAGCGACCATCCCGGTATCTCGGGGCCTACCGAGCCCTTGGCCGCGGGGACGAGCTCGGGCGGGAGTTGTTCGAGGTCGATCACGTTGCCGGAGGCCATGACGACCGCGCGTTCGATGACGTTCTCCAGCTCGCGGACATTTCCGGGCCAAGCGTAGCCCATGAGGCGCGAGAGCGCCGCGTCGGAGAACTTGGAGACGTCTTTGCCGTTCTCTTGGGAGAACTTGCGGACGAAGTGCTCAGCCAACGCACCCACGTCCGAGGCGCGTTCCCGAAGCGGCGGCATGTGGAGATTCACCACGTTCAGGCGATAAAACAGATCCTCGCGAAAGGTTCCGAGGGCGACCATTTCACGCAGGTCGCGGTTGGTGGCTGCTATCACTCGGACATCCGACGTGATCGTCTGATTTCCGCCGACGCGCTCGAAGGAGCGCTCCTGCAGAACGCGCAGCAGCTTGACCTGAATTGTCGGGGAGATTTCGCCAATCTCATCGAGAAAAAGAGTGCCACCGTCGGCGTTTTCGAAGCGACCCTCACGTTTGCGGTCGGCGCCGGTGAACGCCCCGCGCTCGTGGCCGAACAACTCGCTCTCAAGCAGGCTTTCCGCTAGGGCGGCGCAGTGGAGCTTAACGAATGGGCCGTCCTTTCTAGAAGAGTTTTGATGAATCGCAGCTGCGATCAATTCCTTCCCGGTCCCCGATTCACCGCTGATGAGCACGGTTGCCCGGCTCGGGGCGACTTGCTGCACGGTCTTGAACACGCGATGGATTTCTGGAGAGGTACCGATAATGTTTTCGAATCGGAAGCGCTCTTCGAGGCGTTCACGAAGCTGCTGAGTTTCTTTTCTGAGTCGATACCGCTCTAGCGTCCGAGCGAGCACTAAGAGGAGCTCGTCAGCGTTCAGAGGCTTAGTGAGGTAGTCTGCCGCGCCCTGGCGCATGGCCTGCACCGCCGTGTCAACGGCGCCAAACGCGGTCATGATCACTACACCGACCTCGGGGTCATGCGCGCGCACCTTGGCCATCAACTCGACGCCGTCCATTCCCGGCATCTTGAGGTCGGTGAGGACTAGCTCAGGCCGGAAGTCTTCCAGTTTCGGGAGGGCTTTGAAACCGTCCGCGGCCGTCTCCACTAGGTAGTCCTCGTCGCGAAGGATCTCGGCGAGCGCGTTGCGAGCGTTGGCTTCGTCGTCGACGACGAGAATGCGTCCTTTACTCATCGGAGGGGTTCCTTCTAGTGTCTGCTTCAGGTGTCCGCGCGCCCAGAGAGGCGCCGCTCAGCACGCCAGCCCGCGTGTTTTGGCGCAACCTTTGCACGTGCCATGCCAAAGCGAGGTGGTGGGAGAAACGCTACAAGCCGGCGATCGGCATCGAAGCGCGCTTAATGTGCGCAGTAAATGCGCAATCGACCGGTCAGTTGCGCAATATTTGCGCTGTTGCGTGAACCGTGGCGACGGAGCCGTTGGGCCTCACGCTGGCAACACAACACTCGGGGAGGCAGGCTGAGGTAGCTGAATGCTGAACACTGTCTTGCCGGGGACTGAGCGGACGTTGATGGTGCCGTCGTGCTCACTCACGATTCGGTGCACGATCGCGAGGCCCAGCCCCGTACCTTTGTCCTTGGTCGTGTAGAACGCGTCGAATATCGGGGAGTCCTCAGGGAAACCCGGTCCGGTGTCCTCAACCTCCAGCTCGACGCAAGCGTCTACCCGCGCTGGCCGGGTGCGAACTGTGACTTCTCCTCCGACGGTCCCGATGGCCTGAATGGCATTTCTGAGCAGGTTCACGAGCACCTGCCGGATCCTCGCGGGTTCAAGCGGCACTGGGCCTAGGGATACGAACAGCTCAGAGTGGAGCACCACGCCGACCTCCTCCGCTTCGACCTGCAGCAAGCGCAGTACGCTCACTACTAGTTCGTTCAGGTCCACGGGGACTAACACCACCGGTTGCGGTTTGGCGAACGCCAGAAAGTCGCTAACCAAATGGTTTAAGCGCTCTATTTCGTCTTTAACAACATCCACCACGTGGAGTAGAGCTGTTTCGTCGACTTTGCCCTTCTTGATGCGTCGCTCAAGCAGCTGCAGTTGCAGCGTGGCTGAGTTCAATGGGTTACGGACCTCGTGTGCTAGGCCCGCAGCGAGGGTTCCTACGGCCGCGAGTCGTTCCGCGCGCATAGCTCGGCGCTGCATTTCACTTTCCTCGGTGACGTCCACGCCGACGGCGTAAACAACCGGGGGGTCTCCTAAGGAGTGGGTCACACTGGCTCGTTGCCAACGCGCGGAGCGATGCCCCCCCCCTTTGAGCGGCAAGCGTCGAGGGCCGCCGTGGTCGACCAAGTGCGCTCCGGGTTGGCCCAACATTTCGTCCCGGGTGTAGCTGGTGACTTGCTCAAGCGTCTGGTTCCAGACGACGATGTTACCCGCTGGGTCGAGGGCGATCACAAAGGCCGGGATCCTGTCGATCACCTCACGGTTCAGGCGCTCGGACTGGACCAGCTGTTGCCGAAGCTCGTCTCGTTCGCTGAGCAGCTTGGCGCGTTCGATGGCTTTCCGGACCGTCTCGATCAGCTGAGGAACTTGGAATGGCTTGAGTACGTAGCCAAACGCGCCCTCTTGCAGCGCGCCGATCGCGCTCTCTACGGTGGCGTCGCCGGTGATGATGACCACCTGAAGGAACGGCTGGAGCTTTCGGAGCTCAGCCAACAGGGCAAGCCCACTTCCGTCCGGTAGATGCAAGTCGAGCAACGCGAGGTCGAAGGCGCTCTCTTGCGCCGCGGCGAGCGCTTCGTCCCGACTTCGCGTCGCGAGACAAGTGAGCTCGACTCCCTCGAAACATTCGGTCAAGATCTCGACGAGGTTTTCGGCGAGCTCCTGATGATCATCCACGATCAGAATTCGGACCTGAAGAGCGCTCATTCGACCTGTGTTGGGGGTGAGGGGACGCGTGGCTCGTCGTCGTCGTGAAGCATGCGTAGAGCAGGCGTCTCCAAGTCATCAAACTGCCCCTGAGTCGTACTCCACACGAAGGCGATCACGGCGCCCCCTGCTAGGAGAACAGCCAGCGGTATCAGGAGAAACAGGATGCTCACTTGTCCTGACCATTCTCAGAGGGCTGACGCTGGAGCAACGAACTAATGACGACCGTGACCGAGGAGATAGGCATCAGTATCGCCGCGACTAGAGGGGTCACGTAACCCAGCATGGCTAGCCCTGCGGCCAAGCTGTTGTAGAACAGCGAGAACCCCAAGTTTCGGTGAATCACGCGCATGGTCGCACGCGACAGCTCTACCAGCTCCACTAGGGGCGTCAATCCGGCGCGAGTCGCGAAAGCGTCGGCTGCCGCCAAGCTTGCCTCAGCTCCGCCGTGCATGGCGATGCCAACGCTGGCCGCTGAGAGCGCCGCGGCGTCGTTGACCCCATCCCCGATCATCACCACCGGTAGGGTTGCCTGCTTGTGCTTGATGTACTCGAGTTTCTGTTCCGGGGTCTGTTCTCCTAGTAGGTCCACCCAGTCGACTCCCATGTGCCCCGCAACTTGTGCGACGAGCTCACTCCTGTCTCCCGACAGAATCGCGAACTGGTGTCCGTACGCTTTTAGCTTTTGTAGGCACTCGGCCGCCTCCGGTCGCTCCGGATCGCCGACGCCGAGGACGGCTATCACCTGTCCTTCCGAAGCGACGAACACTGGGGACAGACCACGACCTATCAGGACGCTTGCGCGAGGGAGGTTCGTCGCAACCTGAGCGCGCTCAGCGACGAATCGCGCGCTGCCAATGAAGATCTCCAGCGGGGCACTCGCTTCGTCCTGGGGCGTCCCCTCGCGCTGCAGCAAGGCTCGAACCCCGAGCCCTGAGAACGACTCAAACTCTAGAACTGGCAGAAGCGGCGCGGGGGGTAACCCACGCCGGAGTGCCTCTGCGATCGGGTGGGCACTCCGCTGCTCGGCGCTTCGCACCAGGCTGGAAACCTGCGTGCCGCCCTCATAGTCCACCACCTTGAGCACTCCTTGGGTGAGCGTTCCGGTCTTGTCAAAGACGAGCAGCGCCGGCTTGGCTAGCTGCTCGAGGAACCTCATGCCCTTCACCAGCAGGCCCCGCTTGGCGGCGCGATGCAATGCAAACCCCGCTGCAAGCGGAGTCGCGAGCCCCAGCGCGCAGGGACAAGTGACGATCAAGAGCGCGACAGCGCGCTCTACAGCGGTTGACGGACTCGTCGGGAAACACGCGATGAAGGTGACGCTTGCCAGGGCCAGAACCACCACAGTGAAAACGCCGCTCACGCGATCAGCGAACACGGCTATCGGCGCTTTCTCAGTGGCCGCGAGCTGGACGTCTCGGACTAGCGCAGCAAGGCGAGTCTCGTGACCCGTGCTCTCAGCCACGATCTCGAGCTGATCCGACAAGTTGACGGTCCCTGCGAGCACTGAATCCCCCATCGTGACGCGCCTCGGGTAGCTCTCGCCGCTGAGCAGCGATTCATCGACCGACGATTCGCCGCATCGAATCCGACCGTCTACGCCGATTCGTTCGCCGCTTTGTACCCGTACGATTGACCCCTTGCTGACGCTTTGTGTGGGTAACAACCGAACGCCATCGGGAGTCACTACACGCGTAGTCGACGGAGCGAGGGCGAACAACAGCTCGCTCGTGTTTCTCGCGGCCTGCGACTGGCGTAGTTGGCCCCAACGTCCCAATAGCAGCAGGAACACCAACATGGTCACAGTGTCGAAATAGAGCTCGGCATGACCTTGAAGGGTCCCGTAGAGACCCCAAATCAACGCAGCGAGTATCCCGATGCTGATCGGGAGATCCATGTGTGCGGTTCGTGTCTTAAGCGCAGACCAACCTCCCCGAAAGAACTCGCTTCCAGTCCACAGGACGCTCGGCACGGCGATGACGAAGCTCGCCCAGCGAAAGAACTGATGATACGCGCTTCCCATCACCACTTCAGCGCTAGTTCGAAGCTCCTGTCCCAGCGAAGCGGAGAACGATGGCCCCAGCGCAGCCGACTCGGCGCTGTAGATCGCCAGGCTCAGGAGCATGACGTTGCCGAACGCCGCACCCGCGATACCGATCTTGGCGAGCAGTCTTCGCTCGCCCGCGCGTTCCTTGTGGGCCTTGCCAGCCTGGGTTGCCGGATGTGGAACGTATCCAAGTTTGTGGAGCGTTTGCGCGATTTCCGACAGTTGCACTTGGGTCGAACGCCAGCTCAAGTGCAGTAAGCTGTCGGTGTAGCTGAGCCGCGCGCTGATCACTCCGGGCGCCACCCGGGGTAGCTTCTCGATTAACCAGACACAAGCGGCGCAGTGGATGCCCTGGAGGTAGAACGAGGTCTGCATGAGACCGTCGGTATCCGGTGGGCAGCGGACGTGCAGATCAGTGAACGCGGGGTCATCAAAGTGCGCGTAGCCTGTGGGTGAATTTAGGCGATCCCGGTGCTGTGGGTCAAGCTTCTCAGACGGTTCACGCTTTTGATAGAACGCGTCGAGGCCGTGGTCATGGATGGCCATGTACACGGCCTCGCATCCACTGCAGCAGAACTGCGGCGCGGTGGCTTGAGTGTCGATCGCGCCGTCGGTGACGGGTAGGGCGCAGTGAGCGCACAGCGTTGTCAGAGCGACGTCCGAGGTTTGCGCCCTGGCGGCTAATGACATGGGGCGTTCTCTCCGTGAGCGTCCTGCGGTTTCGCGGACTCAGGTGTGAGCGCCGCGAGCGACAGGGGTCTCTGAAAGAGGGCACCCAGGCCGAGAGCCAGCAGAACGACGGCGGCTAACTCGGGGAATCGCCGCTGGACGAGTGCTCGCAGATGTCGAGCAAACGTTCCAACTGTGAGCATCGCTGGGACCGTCCCCAGCCAAAATGCAGCCATGACCAGCATTCCAGAGACAGGCGCGGCACTTCCGGCCGCGACGGCCACGAAGGCGTAGAGCCAGCCACATGGCAAGATTCCGGTTAGCAGTCCCAGGAGCGGTGCTCTCACGTCTATTGGCTTTCCCTCTAGGTGACGGGTCAATCTGAAGAATGGTCGACCACACGCCCGCGGCAATACTTTCATATGCCAACGTTTTGAGAGTGACATTAGAGCGTAGCTGATCATGGTGAACCCGGCGACGACACTGGCGATCTTGCTCAGGCCCAGGGTCGCGCCCGCGAGGTCCATGACCGAACCGAGTGTTCCCGCGATCGCGCCGAGCGCAGCATAGGAGACCAAACGCCCGAGGTTATAAGCCACCTGGTGGCGGGGGTGCCCCGCGGCGATCGCTGCCAGCGGTCCGCACATGCCCGCGCAATGCAGGCTGCCCACCAAACTGGCTCCGAGAATCGCCCAAAGATTCATTGCACCACACCGGGACGAGAACTTGGCTTCTGAACGACGGCCGAAGCGAGTAGCTCAAGCTCATGCACGGTGGTGAGGACGTTTCCGCCATGAAGCACGGAGACCCTCGCCTCCCAGCGCCCCGCTTTGTGGACGTGAAAGTGTGCCTCGTAAACGCCGGGCTGTGCTTCGCCAAGGGTCAGCTGCTGTCGATCAGCCGCTCTCGCGTTGTGGAACACCGTCGCCGTCACCTGGGCGCCGGGTTGGAGCGCGGCTTCCCCGGCGCGCACCGTCACCACGAGCCGCGCCCCCAACGGGTTGGGAGTGGGATCGTCGACACTGGCTGTGATTTGATAGCCGAGTGCCGCCCCTCGCCGGGCCTGGGTACGCTCCTGGTCCCAGCGAACCGCCTTTTCATAGTAGTTTGGCTCGACGGAAAACGAGGGGTCATTGGTCGATATGAAAAACATCGTGAGCTGTATGCTCAGCAGTCCTCCCAGGAGGAGTACAGGGACCCATGCCCAGATCTGGAACTTGCTGGGCGCTGGCGACAGGTTCGTCATGAGCCTGGTCCTGACGGTCCGAGGAGTCTGTACGGCATGATGTGGTCCTTGCCTTGCGAGTCGCGTATTCGTACCTGAATTTCACGCACGCCTCGTTCGAAGGCGGTCCTGGGCAACACGACGAAGAGTCCGACCGTGGACTGCTCACCCGCTCGCAGTTTCACGGGGTTCTCAGGGGCGATGAGCAGCGCGTTCGGAACGTCGAGCAAAGCAATCTCGAAGCTCCCAGCGTCGGCAGCTCGGTTCCGCAATTTTACGCGCAGTTGGTTTCTGACGCTCTCGCCTTCGAGCGTGAAAGGCGCTCCGATGCCGCGCAGGACCGTGACCTCTACGTCGGAGCGGTCGCGTCCGAAATGCCACAGGCCTGCGAGGACCGCGACCAGCAGCACCGGGTACATTAACACTCTTGGACTTGCCCAGCTACCCGTTGCCCGACCCGCGAACCAACGCTGCCGCGCGTACCGAATCAGGCCCGAGGGCTTCCCGATCTTCGTCATCACTCCGTCGCAGGCATCTACACACTGCGCGCACGCGATGCACTCCAGCTGCAGCCCTTTACGAATATCGATGCCGGTTGGACAGGCGACGACGCACGCCTGACAGTCAATACAGTCGCCACCAGTGCTACGCCCGCGCGAGCGTGGCTCCCCTCGGCTTCGATCGTAGCCGACGACGACGGAGTTCTTGTCGAGCAGCACCGACTGGAGGCGCGCGTAAGGGCAGACGATGGTGCACATCTGCTCACGGAAGTAGACGAAGTCAAAGTACACGAGGGCGGAGGCGGCAAACACGACCAAGAAAGGGGTGGGGTGCTCAAAAGGCGAGCGCGTGACCCAGAGACTCAATCGATCGACCCCTACGAAGTAGGCCAAGAAGATGTTGGCCACGACAACTGCTAGCCCTGCGAATACTAGTAACTTCAGCAGCCGGCGAACGTTCGGGCCATCTCGGTCCAGCTTGAGCTGCTGTCCCCGCGAGCCTTCAAGCCACTGCTCGATGGGTCGAAACACGAACTCAAGATACACGGTCTGAGGACAACCCCAGCCACACCAGACTCTCCCAAGCAGCGCCGTGATCAGGAAGATCCCCAGAAAGAACGCCAGCAGGAGCAACATTAGGAGCACGCCGTCAGTGGGAAGAAAAGTCGCGCCGAAGAGCGTGAACTCGCGAGCGGGAATATCGAACAGGACGAGCGGCTTGCCTCCCACCTTCACGAACGGCAAGCCCGAGAAGAGCAGGATCAGCCCCCACGCGACCACCAGCCGACGATAGTAGTAGCGCCCACGAAACGTCCTTGGACGGATCCATCGACGGGTACCATCCGCGTTCAGCGTCGGGAGCACACGAAGAGAGCTCGGTCCTCGTTCCGAAGCTGGTGGTCTGGCGGTGACGCTCATGGGGTAACTTGGGGCGAGGCGGAATTCACTCTCTGACCCTCTGCGGCTTTGCCGGGGAGGGTCGTGTTGCGAATCGAACCAACGAACGCTGCGAGTTTGGCCAGCTCGATAGCGCTCAGCTGCCGCTTCCATGAAGGCATGCCTTTGCTCTGTACGCCATCGCTGATCACTTGATAGATGCTCATGAGGCTGGCATCGCCGTGCAGCCAGGCGGCGTCCGTCAGGTTGGGACCGATACCCCCTGCGCCGCTGGCCAGGTGGCACTGGGCGCAACGCAGCACGAACAGCTTGCGAGCGTCGGTCACAATTTCCTGTTTTGTCATGAGCCCCGCCAAGGTCTGCTCGCTGATTTCACCGCCAAGCGAACTCATCGCCTCGGCCTCGCGGGCTATCGCCATTTCGGCTTCGTAGCTCTCGCTGACGGAGGCACCGTTTCCTGTCAAGTGATAGTGAACGAGGTAGCCGATCGAATAATAGAAACTCAACCAAAAGATCCAGACCCACCAGCGGGGCATGGGATTGTCGAACTCTCGGATCCCGTCGTACTCATGACTGAGCAGGTGAGGGGCGTTGGGGTCCGGCGGACTAGAGACGCCTTCAGTTGCGTTTGGACTTGAGTGCGGTTCGGTCATGGGGTGGGGCTCTTTGGCGTCGGCGGGAAAGGGCCAGATTCTTCAAGAGGAATGCGAGCGGCCTGGTCCAGTTCCTCGCGCGAGCTGAAGAACGCGAGTCGCACGCAGACCGCGAGGAAAACCAGTAGGAAGATAAGCAGTCCGGCTTCTGCGTACACCTCCAAGCGCATCGCGCTCATCACGTCACTCAGGCTCATCGAGGGCTCTCCATCGTGGGTGCGACTTGGGCTGGCGCCAGGGCGGTCGCCTTGGGCTCGTCGGCGTACAAATCTGTGCCTAGGCGCTGCAGGTAGGCAACCAGTGCGACGATCTGCTTGCGCTCAAGACCCGCCTGTCCACCCTGAACCACAATCTCACCGCCAATTTTGGTCGCTTGAGAGCGCGCTAGGGCTTCGGCATGATTGACGGCGTCGCCGTAGGGAACCCCGAGCATAACCATCGCGTCGACCCGTGGCTGAATCACGGAGAAGTCGAGGTCGTTGTTTATCAACCAAGGATACGCGGGCATAATCGACTGCGGAGTTGTGTCGCGCGGGTTGTCCATATGTCGGACGTGCCACAGGTGTGAGTAGCGCCCGCCAATGCGATGCAGGTCAGGTCCGATTCGGCGGGAGCCCCACTGAAAAGGATGGTCATAGATAAATTCGCCGGGCTTGCTGTACTCACCGTAGCGCTCGGTTTCAGCGCGGATTGGGCGGATCATTTGCGAGTGGCAATTGTAGCAACCTTCTTCGATGTAGATGTCGCGTCCGACAAGCTCGAGAGGCGTGTACGGTTTGACCGAAGCGATCGTGGGGACATTCGAACGAATCAGGAACGTGGGCAGCATCTCGAACGCGGAGGCGACGACAACGCTCACTGTAACCATGATCGTGAACTTGAGGGGTTTACGTTCCCAGACGCGGTGCCAGTTGGCGCGCGCGAAGAACTGCATGTAATAGCCCACTTCCAACATCGTCGGGTGACGCGGGACCTCGATGCGGGGCACGGGCTCTTCGTCGGGGCCGAGGGCGGCTGCCTGGTGCTCCTGGATCTCATATGTGTTCGGACGGTTCCTCCAGGTCATGAGCATGTTTACGAGCGCCATGGCAATCCCCGCGACGAACATCAGTCCGCCGAAGGCTCGGACCCAATACATCGGGAGTATTCGCACCATGGTTTCTACGAAGTCGGGATAGGCGAGGCGACCACTTTCATCAAATGCGCGCCACATCAGGCCCTGCGTGACGCCTGCGGTGTAGATCGAGACGATGTAGAAGAGGATGCCGAGGGTCCCGATCCAGAAGTGCGCGTTGGCTAACCGTTGCGACCAGAGCGGCGTCTGAAACAAGCGCGGCGTGAGCCAGTACAGCATGCCAAATGTCATGAATCCGTTCCAGCCCAGCGCGCCGGCGTGGACGTGGGCGATCGTCCAGTCCGTGTAGTGCGAGAGCGCGTTGACGCTCTTGATCGAGAGCATCGGTCCCTCGAACGTGCTCATGCCGTAGAACGTGATCCCGACGACGAAGAACTTGAGTACGGGGTCGCCTGCGACCTTGTGCCACGCGCCGCGAAGCGTAAACAGACCGTTAATCATCCCTCCCCAGGAGGGCATCCACAGCATCAAGCTGAAAAGCATTCCAAGGGTCGAGGCCCACTCTGGAAGTGCAGTGTAGTGGAGGTGGTGGGGACCTGCCCAAATGTAGATGAAGACCAGCGACCAGAAGTGCAGAATCGATAGCTTATAGGAGAAGACCGGTCGGTTTGCCGCCTTGGGTAAGAAGTAGTACATCAGCCCAAGGAACGGTGTGGTCAAGAAGAAGGCAACGGCATTGTGGCCGTACCACCACTGCATGAACGCGTCTTGGACGCCTGCGTATATCGAGTAGCTCTTGAAGAGGCTGGCAGGGACTACGAGGTTGTTAAAGATGTGAAGCAACGCGACCGTGACGACCGTGGCGATGTAGAACCAAATCGCGACGTAGATATGCCGTTCGCGGCGCT
>JBDKJZ010000066.1:0-15110 GCA_039796375.1 Pseudomonadota bacterium | reverse complement strand
GACCACCTGAAAACTGTTGCCATTGTCGCCGTCATCGAGCTGCGCGGAGACCTGCGTCCCAGTGAAGCGCGCTGCGACGCTGGACCCTGACCAAGCAAATCGCGTTCCCGTAGCGCCGGGCGCCGTGCGCCCCACGATGCGCACGCCCGGAGTGGTGTTCGCTGTGCCGCCGCTCCCGCCGACGTTGCTCTCACCGCCTGCGCCCGCGCCAGCCCCGCCTTGTCCCCCGCCGGCAGTCCCCGACGTTCCGCCGCTGCCCGGTGCGACCCCCGCGTGACCTCCGTCTGGTGCGGCGCCGCCCGACGAATCCCCGGCGGCGCCCCCGCACGCAGAACACCCACCGCCGCTGCTCGGGCTCCCGCCGACACTAGCCGCAGTGCCGCCCACTGACGGCAGAGATCCCGCTGCGCCCAAGGTGCCTTCTCCGCCGGCGTCGCTGGGCGTTGCCGGACCGCACGAGCACGACAGCAGAAATGCGAAAGCGAGGCTGCGCCGGTAAGGCACCCACGATCCGGACCTGAGGCTTGTGTTCACCTGAGCATGGTACTCGAGTCCAGTGCGCCGGTGCCGAGAATTCCACCAGTGCTGGGCGCAGCGATCGCAAATAGGTCTGGAGTCGCAACGCGTTGCGTAAAGCTGCATCGTTTCCCTAGCTTTGCAACTAGTCGACGATCTTGAACACCACGGTTACGTGTTCGCGAACCGTGAGCTCTCCGCGCTCGGTCGGAACCGAAGAGTCTTGCTGGGCCATCTCCATCCGTTTGGATGCCATTGGATAGGGCGGCTGCGTGGAGCCCGATTCCGAGATTTCGACCACTGCACCTAGCTTGACGTTGCTTGCCTTCGCGAGCTCCACTGCTTTGGTGTGGGCATTCTTCACGGCTTGCTGCCGGGCCTGACTGCGCAACGTAGTCGGGTCGTCGATCTGCAACTGCAGATTCTGTACGTCGTTGGCGCCCGCACGCATGGCCGCGCCGAGCACTTCGCCCAGCTTCGAAAGATCACGCACGTTCACGAGCGCCGTGTTGCGCACCACGAAGACGCCGCGTCGCGCGATAGGCGCCACTGGATGGGAGGGTTTGGAAGCGGCCTCAGGCTTCGCTGCTTGTGGCTCACTGAGCGCCTCCTTCTCGAGTGGCATTGGTGACTCCGGAAGCGGCTGGTCTTCATGCCGCTCAAAGTAAACACTGAAGTCCGCCGTTTGTACGTCTCGGCTGGCCACGCCCTGCGCTTTCACCGCTTCAAGAATGTCTGCCATCGTGCGATTCGCTGACTGAACAGCCTCTTCGGCAGAGGCTCCCCTCGCCTCAATCCCAAGCCGCACGCTTGCGATGTCGGGCTGCCCTGAAGCTGTCCCCTCGCCGGCCACCGTAATCGTAAAAGACGGCGTGGACACTGCGGGCGCCGTAGCCGTCGCACAACCCAAGAGCGACGCGCCAGCAACGACGAGCGCTAGCTTGTGCACCGCGCGGACTTGAGACAAGAAAGATAAACTCACGAAAACCTCCGATTTTGACTAGAACAGCTTGACCCATACAAGCCCGACGGAGTGTGGTGTCCTGGAGCTTCGCCGGCAAGCGGCTGTGCCGGCCGAATTACGCAAGAGCGCAATCCCGCAACGCGTTCTGCCGCAAATCTCCACCATTATAAGTCCACAAGCGACGCAAAGCTTTTACTACCACCGCCAGCTCTACTGCTCTTCTTGGTCCCGGACACCGAAGAAACACGGCTGCTCGCCGGGCAGCGGCTCACGGTCGTCGAGCTCAGCGATGGCACCGTGCAGGCCCGTCACGCTGGCAAGTTGCTGCCGCTGACTCGATTCTCCAAGGACGATGCCGAGATCACCCAAGGCGCCATGATTTTGACTTGGGCTCGGGAGCGCAGCGTCGTGAGGCGCCAGTGCAAGCTCGATATCGTGACGTTTCTCTACTCGTTTCGGCGCGACGTGAACGACGAGCAGGCGGAGCATCAGTCTTGAAGGCCTGCTCAGGAGTGATGGCCGCGCGAAACTGCCTGAGCTTCGACGCCGCTTGAGCTTGGAATAAGCTACCTCTCACGAGGACGTTTCCGGTACGATGCTGAGCGGTGTCTATGGATCGAGTTGTGGTTAACGTTCGGCGGAAGCTCTTGAAGAAATCTGCGTGGGCGTCCTATGTTTTCCTCGCAGCAGCCTGTAGCGCTAACGCGCCGAGCGTGGCTGGGGGCGGCGGAGACGGCGGGTTGCGTAGTCCCCAAGCCAGCGGGGCTCCTGGCGCGGGCGGAGCGCTGCAGAGCGGCGCCACGCCCGGAGGCGCTGGAGGCCACTTCTCCGGTGGCGCGCCAGGCGGGGACCCAGTCGCTCTGCCGAGTGACGGCGGCAGCGCGGCGGTCGGCAGTGGTGGCGGTGGCAGCGCGGCGGTCGGCGGCGGTGGCAGCGCGCCGGTCGGTGGCGGTGGCAGCGCGGCGGTCGGCGGCGGTGGCAGCGGCGGCAGTACGGGGGCCGGCGGGTCGGGCGACGCACCCATCACGGTCGATGAGTTGGCAGGGAAGCTGAACGTGTATGGGTTCGCGCTGAAAAATGCCTTCTTTCTGGTCCCGTGCCGACAAAAAATGGACTGGCGGTGCGTCACTCACCTCGGCCCTTGCCCAAATCAGGAGCTGCCAAACTGGGAAGACCGGGGACGGGTTTTCAAAGAGTCCTTCAAGATGGGGGGGGATGCGGCCCGGACCTACGCCGTCACCATCCGAGTTAACGGCATCGTCGAGGGCAAGTACTACTCAGGGGGCCTGCGGCGAGCAGGCAACGACTATTCCAAGCTCAACACCGCGGCGGGCAGCGACGCGTGGCACGTTGGCGGTGAACCTGTCCCCAGCCTATACGCCGCCTATAAGCTGACGGTCTACCAAGCTGACGGTACGACGGAGGTCCAGCACTACTACCTGAATTCCTTCCCAGAAGCCTCGGGTCTGGAATCCCACCAGACAGTATCCATCGGTTACGAAGCGACGATCGACGTCCCTGGTGAGGGAGTGGTGGAACTTCGGCACACGGATACCAACTGCCTCAGCATGGATAACTGCGGCGTTGGAGATATCGCCGCCGACGTCTGCGCGGGTGCCCGAGAGATCCCGAATGAGCCAGGTCTCTCTGTGCCGACGAGCTACGGCGGAGAGCCTGTCGACCTGGGTTTCAACGTCATCAATGGCGCGCAGCAACCCTTTCATACCCAGGTAGTGCACGTGAGCGTGTTAAGCGTCATGCGCAAGTAGCGCGTCCAACCAGCTACCCCACTCTCCTGAAGACGCGTCCAACTTAGACGGCAGTCGCGCCGGATCCGTACCTATTTCCGGGTGACGCCGGGTTACGCAAGAACCTCGGTCAACAACGCGTTCGGCACACCGCGCCGATCTTCGCCGAACGATGCGGCATTGAGCTGAAAATACTCGTTCAAGAGCGTGAAGTAGAAGTCGCGCAGCTGCCTCATCTGCGAGACTTCCGTGGGCAGCGCGAGGAGCTCGCCGCGCTTGAAGGTGCCGCTTCCTCCGCCGAACAAGACGATTGGCAGGTCCCACGCAGCGTGATCGGCGTTGTGCTGATCGCTGCCGTACATGACAACGCTGTTGTCGAGCAGCGTCCCAGCGCCCTCCGGCACCCCGTCAAGCTTTTGAACCAGGTCAGCGACCACCTGACTCATCCAGGTGGAAATCGCCTCGAAGCCGGGCGGGCTTGCGGGTTTTGGATCCCAGCGCAAATGGGTTTCATCGTGAAAGGCGTTGACCTGACCGCCGTTCTCCAGGCGAAGCCAGCTGTAGACGAGATCGGAGCGACTGTTGTCCAGCTGGTAGGTGATAACCCGCGTGACGTCGCACTCTAGCGCCATCACCAGGAGGTCGTTCATCGCGGTCGCGCGTTGCCAAACAGTGTCCGCTGTGATTTCTTGGGGTCCGTTCCCGGAGAACCCGACCTCACCCGGGAGCAACAAGCCGCCTTCGGGCCTGGCCAGCTGCCTGCAGCTGCCTCCTTGAGCGACTGCCCCAATACGCAGCTCAAGCTCTCGGGTACTGGTCAGAAACTGGTCCAGCCTCTCCCGGTCCGCCGTTGCCAAGCGCGGGCTCAAGGTCTCAGCACTTTGCTGTACAGCGTCGAGGGCGCTGATGTCGAGAGCGCGCCGACGCTCGCCAGCTATCGGATCAACGGGAGCTGCCGCGCCGACGATGTCATCGAACACCGCGCGAGGATCGACCCGCTTGTTCAGGGGGTTACCCTTGTCATCGTACGACATCTCGCGGCACAGGTTCGCGTGATGGAAGTCGAGCGCGCCGTTCCCGTTGAGGAGTCCCAGTTGCAGGCTCGGCCGCGCGGTGGCTGTACCGATGGCGCCAGCGATGAGCTGGTCTACGGTCTGGGGGTTCCGCGGGGAAGCGCTCTCGTCCTCTCCTCGCTTGGTGCGCCAATCGTCTCCGTCCAAGCAATTTGCGTAGGCGCCCGCTGCGCGCGCGTGCGACAGCGTCAAGTAGGCGCCAACAGGCACAACACAGCCATCACACCACTCAGCATCGCGCGTGAAAACGTCGTCCCACTTCACGCCACCCGGGAGCGCCGAGCCCCCGCCCGTGGCCGAACCGATGTTCAATAGATCGCTACGCCAGGTGAAGTTTGCCAACCTGCGAACCATCAGCATCTTAGACTGGACGGCGGCTAGGGACGCTTGGATCTTGGAGAGCTGCCAAGCGGGCCCCGCACCGGTGGTGTCTTCCCAGGACGACGGAGCACCATGGGGCGTGTAGATCGAGACGAAGCGCTTGGCCGGCATCTCCTGCCCGCGCGCGGTCTTGGGCAAAAGCGACTCGATGAAGGGTAGTGACAGCGCCACGCCCGCGCCCTTAAGCACATGCCTTCGTAGCAAGGTTGGTTTCTGCGAGCGCATCATTGTTCTCCGGAGCCGCGACGAAAACGAAAAGCATCGTTTCGCACGAGTGACTTGATCAAGTTTCTAAAGGTGGGCGCGGCGCCCTGCCAATCGGCAACTAGCTTCTCAAGGTAGGGCCCGCTGGGGCCAACAGTGCGACCCAACCCGTAGGTGAACAGTTGCTGCGCGGCGCAAGCCTTCACGCGAGGGTCCTGGGCGAGTACTTGCGCCATGCTCACCAACCCGTCGAATTTCTCACCCGTCGTCAAAGACCCGACCGCGTCTATCGAAAGCCCGCCACCGTAGTCGGCGCGGTAGCGGCCGATCGCATCAAAGTGCTCCAGCGCTAGCCCAAGGGGGTCGATATGGTCGTGGCAGGAAGCACACGCCGGACTTGCCCGGTGCAGCTCCAAATCTTGCCGCACCGTGGTATTGCCCGTGAGTTCGGGTAGATCGGCAACGATAATATTGGGCGGAAGCGTCAAATCCAGGCACAGGAGGGCACTCAGAACGGTGTTGCCGCGGGCAATCGGCGACGTGCGGTTGGCTCTGGAGGTGACGGTCAGGAACCCCGCTAGCCCCAAAAATCCCGCGCGCTGATCGGCGGTCTCAGCGACTAGGGCAAACTCTTCAGTGGGTGGGACCGCGAATCCATAGTGCTGAGCGAGGCGGGGATTCACGTAGTTCAAGTCCGCGGTCAGAAACTCAGCGAAGGCGCGCTCGCCATAAAGAAACTCGCCAAAGTAGAGCCCCACTTCCGTCTGCATGGCTGACTGCAGCTCCGCGTCCCACTCGGGAAAAATGCTGGTATCGACGCTGTGTCCACTCAGGTCCCCGACGCGAAACCACTGGCCGACAAAACTCTCGATCAGACTTGCCGAGCGAACGCGGTCGTCGAGCAGTCGGTCCACTTGCGCACTCAGCACCTCGGCGGAGAGGAGTTCTCCCTTCGCAGCTAAGTCGAACAGCTCGTCATCGGGCATGCTGGCCCACAACATGTAAGACAAACGCGATGCGAGCTCGTACGAGTTCAGCGCCCGCGGCGCAGACCCTTGCGGAGCTTCGTCGATTTCAAAGCGATACAGAAACTGCGGTGAGCTGAGAACGACGCGAAGCACTTGCTCAAGAGCGCCGATGGGTGTTTCGCCTAAGGTGACCGCGTGCGCGAAGCTGTCGGTGAGCTGAGTGACCTCCCACGGCTCTAGTGGTCGCCTAAACGCTCGCAGCCCGAAGCGGGTAACGAACTCCTGCGCGCAGGCCGCATCGCACGTTTCGGGAGCGGAACCGGGGAGGAGCGCCGCGAGTAGGGACGGGTCGCTGACCACTGCGGCTGCGACTTCACGAGCCGCTGCAAAGTAGTCTCCGAACTGGCGCGAGCCCACCGAGAGCGACTCCGCGAGGTTGTTGAACCCCTGCTCAGACTCTTCAAGCACGAAGCCCCGACCCGGCCTCAAATCGACACCCAACAGATCGCGCAGCGTGGTGTCGTATTCGTAGTTGCTCAGGCGATGAACGGGCTTCGTCCCGACGTCCAGCGCGGGGTCTTGAATCACCGGAACGGGCACCCCCTTGCCGGGACCCGCACCGCCGTTAGGACCGCCCGAACCGGCTCCGCCCGAACCGGCTCCGCCCGAGCCGGGTGCCTCCGGACCCGAGGGCACTGGTCCGTCGGCGCGGTCTTCGGGACTACCTGCCCCTTCACTGCACCCCGGCGACTGCACCAAAAGGGCCAGCAACGCCCCAAGCAAGGTTCTGCGAACTATCATGGCGTGGCCCATAGCTCTAACATCGACGGTAAATCGGAGCTAGGAAATCCAGTGCGCCAGGCAAAGCTTGGTCGGCAGCAGACAGCGACACCCCTCCCCGTTCGCCCTCATAGGTTAGGCGCGGGAATTCCGCCGGGGTCTTTGGCCAGCCATTACCCCTCTGTGCAGTCGTCGGTGGCCGCAGGCTTCGTTGCGTGTGACGTTTGGGTAGCTGGACCGCTGACGAAGAGCAGCGAGCAGCCGCTGGCAAGGTAGCACAGGAGTAGGAGGCTGAGTCGGGGTGGCCAACCCCGCCACCACCAAAGTGGTAGGGGCAATTTCAGAGTCTGGTCTACGAGGTGACTCTGTGGCTCCGCAGAGGATTGCGAGTTCGATGTGGCCCACCTTGAAGGCATATTCCACGCCGATCGCCCTCGCGAGTCCCCAGCCTCACGCTTGGACCCCGACGGATTCCTCGGCTTTGTGAGGCGAGCAAAGTCAGGTGCTCGCTCCGACCTTGCCAGAAACCTTGGCGCTGGCCTCGACGCTCACCCGGATACGTACCGAAGCTTGGGTGCTCGCGTGCGCAGCGGCTGCGACGCAAGCCGCGGCCTGCAACCCGGCTTCGCCAATGGCGTTCGGCATGTCAGCGCCGATCCGCACGACTGTTTCCACTTCTCCGAGCACACGTTTGCCCATTCCAATCTGCGCCTTGAGTAGCAAAGGCAGGTGGGCACGCAGGGTGGCCACTAGCTTCGTCACCTCCTCAACGTCGGCGCTGGCTTCGACATTGACCTTCGCGGGTTCGCAGCTCGCCTTGAATTCTGCCCGGGCGCTACAGCTGGCTTGACAATCCGCTGAAGCCTTCGGCGGAGTCAGCTTGGCTTCGCACTTTGGCGCCTGCCATTCGCCTTTGCAGCCAGCATGGCAGGTCGCATCGCAACTGCCGTTGCATTGGCCGTCGCATTGGCCCTCGCATTCGCCACTCGCGTTCTTGGCTGAACAGGCGCCGTCGCATGCGCCGTCACACGTCCCGTCGCAACGGCCCGTACACGTGCCCTCGCAACGCCCTGATAGTTTTCCGGGATCGCACCGGGCGACGATTTCCCCGGGCGTCAGCTCGACCTCGCACTTTCCGGAGCATTCCGCCTTCGTGCTCGCGTCCACTTCGCACCTGGGCGCTTGCGCATCAACTTTCACTTTGGCTGAGACGCCAGCTTCTAGGATCTGATCGATGCGCGCGGCCAAGGCCCCACAGGATGCTTTGGTGGATGAGCCGGGATCCGCTCCTTCGTTGGAAGCAGGAACCGTGGCACCTAAGTCTGCGGCCATCGATGCGCAGGCCTGCGAAGCCGTGCCGCTCATCTCTAGCGACAGCTCGTGCAGGCTCGCCGATGCCGCTACGAAGGCTGCGATACGTGCGTTGACTAACGCGTCTGCGGCGTAAGTGGCACTCAACGGATCTCCACTTTCGAGCTGCGGACACGCGGCACTAGAGAACGGAGCCAAAGCTCCCATGCCCTTGCAGCCGAGTAGCAACAACACCGAGACCACTGGTGAGACCGAATACCTCAAATTTTTGTTCACATTTTTTGGTAAGCACAAGTTGTGCCGCGCTGGCAAAGCCAACTCTGAAGGCCGCCAGGGCCTAACTTCCGCGTCTCACTCATCACCGCTCCGTGGCAACGTGCCCCGCCCGGTGGCGGGATTCGTGCCAGCGGGGCCAGTTCCGGAACGCACCGTAAAAGCCCCGCGAGGGCGTAGCAAATCGCCACGCTGGGGCGCAGGGCACCGCTGAGAACCCACCAACGGCAAATGAAGCAAAGGCGCCGCCCTTTGGTCCGAATCGTGCACGGCATTCGAACGGACCCCCGCGTAGTGGGTCGGTCCTTGAACAAGAAGGAGCAAAAAGTTCATGCAAGCCCAACCAATAGATATGTCCGATACGGTTTCGCAGCTCAACTCGTTTTTGCGCGGAGAGCTTTCTGCTGTAGAGACTTACCAGCTAGCGATCGAGCGATTGAAGCACTCCGAATTCCACGCGACATTGATGCAGTGCGCGCGATCTCATGAGGAACGCGCTCGCGTTCTGACCCAGGCAATCGTGGCGCGCAGGGGGATTCCCGATAGCAGCTCGGGCGCTTGGGGCACTTTCGCCAGATTGGTCGAGCGAACCGCGGCCGCAATCAGCGATAAGGCAGCGATTGCTGCACTTGAAGAAGGCGAGGATCACGGGCGCGACGACTATCGGAGAGATCTTGACAAGCTAGATCCCAACGCGCGCCAATTGATTGAGCAGACGATCCTCCCGGAGCAACGTCGCACTCACGACTGGGTCGCGACGATCCTTCGATCACTGTCCTAAAATCGCCGAACCCCGCGGCGGCTGCGAGTATGAGTCGCCGCGGGCTTGTTAACCAATCCCGGGTTAACAAACCGGTGGCGCAATCTAGGGTTGCCTTGGCCCGGATAATGCAACGTTGACGAGTTCGCAACGAAACCCATCGGAGGAAAAAAGTGAAGAACCTAATCATCATCCTCGGCTGCGCGCTCGCGTCAGCTGCTTGTCAGAGTGACCCTAAGGCGAGTGAGACCGCGGTCACCGACCGTTCCGAGCGCGACCGCAACGCCAACACTACGGGCAATGCGCGAGTCAACGAAGCGGCAGACAACACCGGAATCAACGTACGCGACCGTCAAGGTACCGTGACCCCAGGAGACCAAGGCAGCAGTGAAGCGGAGACAGAGGTCACGGCCGCGATCCGCAGAGGCATTACCGACACCGACAGCCTGTCGTTTACCGCGAAGAACGCGAAGGTGATCACGCAAGGCGAGCGGGTCACTCTTCGCGGCCCGGTAGAAAGCGCTCAGGAGAAGTCCACGATCGAGGCGATCGCGAAACGGACCGCGGGCGTGAGCGCGGTCGATAATCAGCTAGAAGTAAAGAACTGAAGAACTGAAGAACTGAAGAACTGAAGAACTGAAGAACTGAAGAACTGAAGAACTGAAGAACTGAAGAACTGAAGAACTGAAGAACTGAAGAACTGAAGAACTGAAGAACTGAAGAACTGAATTCCACCAACCGAAGAAAGAATATTATCGTGAAAAACTCTGTAATGTGCATAGTCCAATCTCAGGCACAGGCCGAACTGATCGTAGGACAGCTCCAGACCGCGGGCGTTGTGAACAACGACATTTCCGTGCTTTTTCCAAACAAGTCAGGCACGAAAGACTTCGCGCATGAACACAACACCAAGTCTCCAGAGGGCGCTGTGGTAGGCGTAGGTGCAGGCGGAGCCTTGGGCGGGACGCTGGGTCTTCTGGTCGGGATCGGGGCTTTGGCTATCCCGGGCCTTGGACCGCTCATCGCAGCCGGTCCGCTGCTCGCAGCGCTCAGCGGTGCAGCAGCAGGCGCGACTATCGGCGGGATCACGGGTGCCTTGATAGGGATGGGCATCCCCGAAATCGAAGCCAAGCGTTACGAGGGAAAGATCAAAGGCGGAAACATCCTCATCTCTGTACACGCTGAAACGAGCGCACGAGAGAAGGACGTGACGGCCATCTTCAAGGCAGCGCGCGCCGAGGACATCTGCTCGACTAGCGAAGCCGGTGTTCCCAAGCAACGGGAACTTCATCGCACGAACGCGTAATCCGCATCGCGCCGGACAGACATAGCCCGCTCAGCACGGGAAGTTCAGTGGCAAGCTGCCGAGGTGTCCCCTTAGCAGCTTGTCCTACATTTAGCCCCAACTCAGGCGAGTGGTAGCAATGCCGCTCGCAGCACCCACGCTCATTTTCGCTGGCACGCCGTGTGCTTTGCCTAAGCTTATGACCCCTCTCTACAAGCAGTACGCCACTAGACTGATGGTGGTTCCATTGGCTGCCAGCGCTTCTGGCTGTGCAGTCGTTGAAACTATCTTCAAAGCAGGATTCTGGGTGGGCTTCGTTGCTGTCGCACTCGTTCTCACTGTGGCGTTTGGCCTCCTACGCTTGCTGAGAGGCTGACCCTCGGCGACTAATAACGCAGCCGCGTCCTCTAGCTTTGGCCGCAGACGGCCGAGGCTTGGATGCAACCCGCTTGCGACCATTCGTTTCGTCCCAAAGGAGATCGATATCGCACTCGAGTCCATGACGCGCCCGCCGCTCTCAAGAAGGCGTTGGGTTAACCCCCGCACGTTTCCTGCCGCTGCGCATCCCCGCGTCGCTGATCGGTCACACTATGACCGTCGTGCCATATTTGGCACCCTATGCTGCTCGCTCCGCACGTTCTTGCGCTTCTGTTCGGCATCTCTGTATCAGTTCGTGGATAAAGCGGAGCTTCCCGGACACTCTCTCTGAAATTGCGAACGGATACGCGTCTGGCAGCCCCATGCTTCGATTGAGAGAATTTAGAGCGACGGTCAGCTTCATCCACTCGCCCATCAGCAATTCGAACACGGTACTATTTTGACATGAATATGATTCTTCTGAAACGAAGCCAAATTGTTGCGCCGTCTCGAGCGTGTCTATCATATGCAAATAGTGCGCGAATGACTCCGCGAAGTCCTCCCACGGGTGAGCTGTCGCGTAGGAGCTGATCGCATAGTCTGAAAAGTTAATCGGGGTCTCTCGAGCATAGTACGCTTGGAGTGCCTCCTCGTAGTTGGCTCTTTCGTCTCCAAACATCGCTCGAAAGTCTGCGAGCTCCGGCGTTCCATCAACCACTCGGTCCCAATAGTAGTGACCAATTTCATGACGAAAGTGGCCGAGCAGGGTACGATAGCGCTCCTTCATCGCTAGGCGAGTTTCCTCTCGCCGCACGACGTCTGCTTCATCGAGGTTGAGCGTGATAAGGCCGTCGCTATGACCGGTCAGTACGTACGCACCTCCCGCACTTGCAAGGATGTCGAATGAGAGTCCCTTTTGATAGTCTACGCTCTTCGGCGTAACGGGAAGCGCTAGACGATTTAGACTGTATATCAGCCGCCGCTTTGCCTTTTCGACCTCAAGCCAGCGCGTTCGGTTCTGGGGCTGCGACAAATCCGGGATGACGTGGTTCAGCCGGCATGCTTGGCACAACTCTTCCGTGGCTGACGTCTCAACTAGCCAGTTGCACACGCCCTCATGAGAATAGTTATGGCACTTACGCCATGGACTGGGGTTGGCGTCATCGAGCGTTGCGAGCTCAAACGATTCGGGAATGAAGCCAAGCTCTCGCTTGCACGCCAGGCAGAGTGTGTTGTCGAAGAATACCTGAGCACCACAGGCGCAACGAAAGAGCTTCATGAGCTTTTGACCCATTCGTGGTTGCTCTCGCCTTTGACTTTCTCTATCGTCATGGGTGAACTCCGTTAGCGGTTCATGTTTAATGGCGGTCTGAATTGATGGACTCGTTGCTTACGGGCGTGTGTCGTCCACAGCCCGGTCGGCTGGGCCGCTCAGGAACACGCCCTGCGGGTCACCTTTCCGAAAGTGGTTTTGCATCAACACCGGCTAGCAACGCCCATGCCACGGCGTCACCGAGTGCTCGAGTCGTTGGGTCGGGGCTTCGAATCGCGTTCTTGTTTGGACTTCGGCGCTGCGGCGCGAAGTAGTGTGGCAGTGCTGCTCTGCGCGAGTGGCGAAGCAAGCCACAGCGTGGCAATTCGTCCCGCCCGCCACTCCTGACTACCGCGCCGCGCGTCGGCGTGCATCGACGCCTGGACTGACACATCACGTGCGTCCGCGCGTCAGCTCCGGGTATGCAATGTGCAAAGGGCTGACCAGTCGCAAGGTTTCGGTATGACGACGAGTGACCGTTTTGAGGGCACAGGCAACCCCAATAGGTCACTCGATGACCGGACACGAGACGAATTGTAAGTCGGAATTGATCGCGGCCATACGCTCCGCGCAGGCGCGCCGGATGACAGTGATCGGTTCATCGTGATTGCCGGCGTAAGCCAGCTTGTCCTGCCCTGGCCCGTGAGGTTTCGTTGGCTCGCTGACATGGCACGCCCGTTGCAATGGCATAGCGCACCATGAATAAATGTGACTCGTGCGGGAACAGCTACGACAAGGCCTTCCAGCTGACGATGGCCGGCATCTCGTACACGTTCGACTCGTTTGAATGCGCCATTCACATGCTCGCTCCCAAGTGTGCTCACTGCGGGTGTCGCATCCAAGGCCATGGAATCGAAGCGAACCGTGAGTTTTTCTGCTGCGCCCACTGCTCGAAGAAAGAGGGCGTCGCGGGCGCAGTCGACCGTGTGACGTGAGGGCCTGCCACAGGACAGACAAACACAATACGCTTATTCGCGGCGATGGGCCAGCCCTCTGATGCCGGCGCCTATCGTTTCAGCGCCTCATAGCTGCGACGAAGAGTGCGCCGCACCGCGTTCCTTCAGCTTGTCGCTCGAAGCCTCGGCGGAGAATCAAGGTAACTGGTTGGCACGAAAGCTGCTGTTACCGGTAGATGTATCGACCCTAACTTGGTTCCCGCCCAGAAATGCTGAGCGGGAGCCTTCTCTGTCACGGGACCTTCTGTCACGGGACCTCACAGCCGGAGATCAGATTTATGAACTATCCATGCCACCTTGCGCTGGCAAGAGGCACCATGACTGCCGCAGCAATGCTGTTGCTCACGCCGCTTGCTGCTGCGGAGGATGTCTACTTGCCTGCGAAGGCCGGCGATTTTTCTCTGAAAATCGAACCGGGCTTGGCTCTCGCATTGAGCAAGCCGCAGTCGCACCTCTTCGATGTCGGCGGAGGCCAAACAATCAAGGCCCTCTGGGCGCTGAGTCCCTACTTGGACATCGGCCCCAGCGCGACCTTCATAGCTCTGCCTAGTGACACCGGACTGAGTGACGTCGGAACAGCCTGGACTTTCGGTGGAGGTTTGCGACTCAAACGCCCACACCATACATCCGGGGGCGCATTTCAAGCGATCTCCCCATGGCTCGATGTCGATGCGCTCTACGTTCGCACGGGCGATCTCGACCGCCCAGGTTTCGCCGTTGGCGCTGGCCTCGCAGTACCCATCGGAGAAGACCGCGCGTTCTGGTTTGGTCCGTTCGTCCGTTACCTGCAGATCATACAGGGCGAACGGACCGGTTTCGACAACCAAGACGCCAAAATCTTGAGCCTGGGCGTGAGCCTTGAGGTGGGCACTCGAGTCAAACGTGACCTACCGGAGGAGGAAGTGAAGGAGGTCGTCACCACTCGCGTCGTCCACAAGGAGACGCTATCCTGCCCTGATCGCGACAAGGATGGGGTCCCCGACAACGTGGACCGCTGCCCTGATGTGAACGGCCCGATGGATAGCTGGGGCTGCCCTGCGTACAAGAAGCTCATCGTCAGGCGCGACAAGCTTGAGCTGAGGGAGAAGCTCTACTTCGCTTGGGACCAGGCAACGCTCCAAGAGGAATCGTATCCCGTGCTCGATGAAGTCGTGCAAGCGCTGAACGACAACAAAAATTTCCGAGTGCAGGTTGAGGGGCACAGTTCGGCCGAAGGAGCCGATGATCACAACCAGACGCTCTCCGAACAACGGGCGACGGCCGTTCTCGATTACCTAGTATCGCGCGGCGTCAGTAAGGACCGCCTCGTATCAAAAGGCTTTTCCTCTTCGGTGCCGATCGACACCAACAAAACTTCCGAGGGCCGAGAGAACAATCGACGCGTCGAGTTCGTCGTCAACTTTATCATCCTCGATGAGGAGACCAAATAACATGAAGACTTTCAAAATCGGTGCGCTGTTGGCTCTGATGTTCCTGCTGCCTGTCGGCTGCGGAGATCAGTTGGTAGAGTTTGGAAGCGCGGTCCGGGGACCAAATCCGGATGCCGGTAACTCCGGTGCGGGCGGTGGCCCTGGCGCAGGGAACCTCGATGGGGGCTCCGGTACAGGGAACCCCGACGGGGGTAATGTGGATGGCGGCGATGCCCGCGATGCCAGTGCGTTCGATGCGGGTGGGCTCGATGCCGGCGATGCGCTTGATGCAGGCGATGCGAGCTCCAATGCAGCAGACGGCGGCAATGTTGCTCCCTTCGTTACCTCCACGAATCCTGATAATGGCGATCTTATGGTTGCACTAAACAAGACCATCGCCGCTACTTTCAGCGAGAGCATGAACCCCGCAACTCTCACCGACATCACTTTTACCCTGGTCGACGGAGCAACCACGATTCCGGGAGAGGTGACCTTCTCAGGCTTTGTTGCGGCCTTCAATCCCGATAACAACCTCGCGCCGAACACCGAGTTCACGGCAACGATCACAACCGGGGCCACCGATCTCGAAGGAAAGCCCCTCGACTCGGAATATGTTTGGACCTTCAGGACGGGCACCCAGATGGCTCAAGCCGTAGGTCAAGCGCAGGTCCCCCTTGGGTCAGCTTCCGATTTTGCGATCTTGGCTTCTGCGGGTCTGACCAATGTTCCCACCTCCTCAATTACGGGTGACATCGGTTTGTCCCCCGATGCGGGGTCCAACATTACCGGCTTCAGCGAAAATGGTTTCCTTTG
>JBDKJZ010000065.1:0-15311 GCA_039796375.1 Pseudomonadota bacterium | reverse complement strand
GAGCGCCCTCCAGGCCAGACCAGCGCTGAAGGTTCCGAGGTTACCGTGACGGACGGCGCCTTCCTCAAGGACGCTGCTACCGAAACCAGCGTTGTCGCCGGTGTGGCCGCGGAAGCCGACGTTAGCACCTACCCGGAAACGCCCGGTTGCGCCGAAGCGATGTTCGAGCGCCGCCTGGGGCCAGAACCAGACGCCAGGATCGGCGCCGAGGTCCTTGTTCGCGTCACCCGTAGGCAGCCCTGCTTGCAACATCAGCGCGAGTCCGACGGTCTTCTCAACCCGGGTCAAACGCAACTTGCCGTGAAGTGCGACCGTGCCAATGCCTTGCTGATCGAGGGCTACCGTATTGTAGTTGGCGCCGCCGAACTCAGTGGCGGGCCCAACATTGTAGGTCGCGTCTCCGGCCATCATGACCACGGGGACCTGAATACCCACGACAGCCACATTTCCGATGCCGTAGTTGAACGCGAAGGTCCCCTGAAATGAATTCTGGACCAACGCAGGCACCCCGTGCGCCACACCCGCAGGGACCTGGCCACCGCTGCACTCACCTAAATCGCAAGGGAGAGCGACTCCGCCCACGAGCACGCTTGGGACGGCGTCGCCGTTGGTGCGCAGTAAGTTGCGCCCGTAGTCCAGTACCAAACCGAAACTAATGTCATCAGCGCCGAGAACATCGGTGCCGTTCATCGTCAAGAAGCCCTTCGAGTCGAGCGCAGGACGGAACAGGTGGGTGTCCATCCCACCGTTCTGATTTCCGACTCGGGTCTCTTCTTGGGCGAGAGCGTCGGGAGCCACCGACGTCATACTCAGCGATCCAAGAGTAAGGACCAGTCCAAGCCCAAGCCGGCCAAGCCAACTGTGATGCCAACACGCTCTCGATAACATCCGTGATTCTCCAACGCCCATATAACCAGTCACTGAACAGACCGGGCGGGACGCTAACACCCCAAAATTGGTCAGTCAATTGGGCTGGTTGCCCGCTCGTCTGGCACTTCGCATGAGAAGTCCGGCCAGAGCTGCTACGCTTGCCGCACGTGGCGTCGGACTCGCGAAGCGCTGAACCAACTCTGGCTCGTCCCCGCCCACGGAACGCGCGGCGCCCCTGTGATTTCGTGCGCTGGGCTTTCATCGAAGCCGCCGCAGTTCTTGTCTCGCTCCCGGTTCTTGCGAGTACGGCCTTGGCGAACGGTGAGCGCCCTACGTTGGCTGGGCAATGGAGTGGGTCGCCCCTCACTGTGCAGTGGGCCATCGGGACCTGGGGCCCCGCTTGCGGGCCTCAGCCCAGCGGAGGGGGCGAAGGCGCAGCCAGCGTCACAGTGAAGGAGCAGGGGGCAGAGCTTGTTTTCGGCGGCGGCCGTTCTTTTTCGACAGCTAGTTGTTGGGAACGCTACCCCGGGCTGGACCGGGTCAGTCATCAAGCGGGGGCCCGATCGTGGGGTACGGTTTGCCGCACCGCAGCGTCGGACCCACGCCGCGCTACCGTGCGGACAACGGTCACAGCGACCGACGACCTCATCCGTCTCGACGAAACGGGCCAGTACCAGTTTGTGATCGCCGGGCAAAGCTGTACGGCTAGCTCTCGCCGAACCCGGACCTACCGATTGATTGAACGCGAGGGGACCCGCTCGCCGGAGCCCGCCGCGGTGTCCGCGGTCGACCCACCCGCAGCGCCCTCGTCGGGCGCTACGAACGGCAAGGCCCCCCCACCAAGCCCCGGAGGCGTCGCGACCTCTACCACACCCGAAGACACGCCCGGCCAGCATGGGCTTGGTCACGAGAAGCGTGCATGCGCGGTCACCGGTCCTGCGGAGCGTATCCAGGTCAGCCCAAGCCGCAAGCTGATGAGGCCGGGCGACGAGTTCAATTTCAGCGCGTCGGTCACCGACACTGAGGGCTGCCAGCTCTCGAGCCATGTGGTTCGCTGGGCGGTGAAGACCGGGACCCCCCACGCACAGGTGGGTGCGGGAGGTCTGGTAAAGATTGCGTCCGGAGCGCCCGAGGGCGAAATAGAGCTTGTTGCGACACTCGGCCCGAAGAGCGTCCCCGTGGCAGTTCAGGTGGTTTCCCGTGAACGCTACGACGCGCTGCTCTCCAGCGCCGACTTCAATCTCAAAGAAGAGAGTGGTGCGAGCCATTCGCTCACGGTCGCATCCAGCACCATCGGAGCCGGTACGGCCATCGCAGACAATCGCGCTGGAGACCGAAAGTTGCTGTTCGTAAGTCTGAGCGCCTGCTTGGCGTTGCTTTTGGGCACCATTGGGTTCGTCACCCTGGGGCGCGGCCGCTACGCACGGCAAGTGAGAGCCCTGAAGGTGTCGGACCTACCCCCGCATACGTCTCGCAAACGACGCGGGCCCGATCCAGCGGCGAGCGACAGCGCACCGAAGGTCTGTTCTAGGTGTGGCACCTTGTACTCCGGAAGCGCACAGTTCTGCGGCAAAGACGGGACCGTACTGTCGCCCGCTCACTAGGCCCTTTCCGCTTAACGGCTACTTAAGGCACTCCACATTCGCCAGACGCTGTGGCTATAACCGCGTGCCGCGCGTGTTTCCTTCCGCGGTGAATGTGGTCCCCGCATATGAGAGTCAGCTGTGAATCCTGTGGCGCGCAGTACAACCTTCCAGATGAGAAGGTGAGAGGGCGACGCGCCAAAGTCCGATGCAAGCGCTGCCAAGCCACTATCGTTGTCGACGGGACCTCGAACGCGCCCGCGCCGCTAGAGTTCGAAGACGACGGCGATGAAGCGACTCAGGTCATGGACTCATCTAGGATTCGCGTCCTGGCTGCCGCGGCCGTTGCCGCGGCCGAGCTTGAGCCCCGCGATCCCTCGCGTTGGACTGTGAATCTCAGCGAAGCTGAGCAGTACGAGATGACGACGGACCAAATCGTCGAAGGCTGGCTCGCTGGGTTGGTCAGCGATGACGCCTACGTCTGGAGAGATGGCTTACAAGACTGGACGCCCATCGCCGACGTCGCTGAGCTAGTCAACCTGATCAACGCAGCGATCGACCAGCAGGATGCCCAGGAGGCCGGGCAAGCCGCTGCCCTAGCAGCTGAACCTGAACCGCCAACCGTCGCTAGAGCGCAGCAGGTCCACCAGCCAGTGCCGCGTACGGCACCCGCGCCCAGCTTGCCTGCTCCCACGGTGCCTCAACCCACAAGAGCCGCTCTGCCACAGCCAACCGCCTTCCTGGGAGGTGGGCTCGGAGCCGGCGCTCGTGCAAAGCAGGCTCCGGTGCCGGCTGCTCCTCCGACCGCGCAACCGTTCTTCCCATCGATCGAAGAGACCCAACCGCTGGGCTTGACCCGGTCCGCTTCCAGGGCACCCCAGGCACAGAAGGCCGTTCCGCGGGCACCGCAAGCACCCAAGCCGCCCCAGGCGTCCCCCCCGGAACAACCCCGGCGAGGTCCGCCACCTCGGGAGCAGATTGGTGAACGTCACGAAAACTCAGTGTTGTTTTCTCTCGACGCGCTGAAGGGCGGAAACGACGACGACGCTCGTGACCGTATCAGCGAAGACTTGTTGACCGCCGCTCCCGCTGGTGGGGCCAACGATTTCAATTTCATGCCGCTGATTGAAGTCGAGCCGATCGCAGCCACTGCTGTGCAGACACCCGCGCAACGGGTCGCCGCTCAGCGGTCGATTGCGCCAAGCGTGGCCCCAGTCGCTCCCACCCCCATCTACTATTCGGAGGCCACTCCACCAAAGGGTGGCGCGCTGAAGGTGTTCGCCGCGATCGTGCTTGCCGGAGGTGTACTGGGTGGCGCATTTATTGGCGCCCAGCATTATGGTCTTCTTAGTCCAGCAGCGCAGACGCTGCTCGAGACCGGTGCCAGCTTGTCGACCACGCCTGTCTCACCGGCGGCGCTCAGTGCTGAACCACTGGTCCCCCTTCCCCACGTCAGTGAACCCGTCGCCACCGCTGCGAGTGGGTCATCGGCAGAGCCCCCAACACCGAGCGGCGCGATCGCCCAGGCGCCGCCGGCCGCGCGTGATGTAGAAACTTCCACCACCACAGCGCCGAAACCAAAAAACGGAGCCACGCCGAAACCCGAGCTCGGCCCTGATACCGACGAGCCCACAAAGCCAACTGACGAAGAGCCGTCGGAGAAGCCAATAGCGGAAACGGCGCCTCCAGCGCCTGAGAAACCGGACGCGCCACCCGCCGAGGAGAGCAGCGCGCCACCCTTTGCCGCAGACGCTGCAAAAGAAGCGCTCCGACTGGCGGCATCGAACGTCAGCAGCTGCGCAGCGCCCGATGGCCCTACCGGAGCTGGCCAAGTCCAGGTGACCTTCTTGCCCAGCGGTCGAGTCAGCTCGGCTAATGTGGTGAGCGGCGCGTTCGGTGGGACGACGGTTGGCGGGTGTGTCGCACGGACCTTCAGGCAAGCCCGCGTCCCTGCGTTCAAAGGCGACCCGGTGACCGTTTCCAAGAGCTTTCAGATCGGGAACTGACGCTAGTCCCTCAGAGCGGCGCAGGCAACGCGCTGCTCCCCGTCGCGCGCAAGCGGCGCTCAAGACTCGTTGAGCGCTCGCCCTTACGGACCTCACTCAGTGCAAGCGCGATGGCCTTCGGATCTGCGACCAGTACGCAGAGTCGTCGCGCCCGAGTGACCGCCGTATACAGCAAGTTCCGGGACAGCATGACGAAGTGGGAGGTCAAGAACGGGAGCACGATTGCGGGGTATTCGCTGCCTTGGCTCTTGTGAATGCTGACCGCATAGGCGAGCCCCAGTTGCTCAAGCGCCGCCTCCTCAATCGTGACCTCGCGTTCGTCAAAGTTGACCAATAGACTCCGAGCCTCCTCGTTCACGGACACGACGATTCCGGTATCGCCGTTGAACACCTCGCGATCGTAGTCGTTGCGAAGCTGCATTACCCGGTCGCCCGCTCTGTAGGTGGTCTCAGCTCGCCGGATGCTAGGCCCGCTTGGGTTCAGCGCCTGCTGCAGGCGGTGATTGAGCGCCAACGTGCCAGCCGGCCCGCGGTGCATGGGGCAAAGCACCTGGATATCCCGGAGCGGATCCAGGTCGAAGCGACGTGGAATTCTGCGCAGCACCAACTCCAAGATGGTCTCTGCGGCCTGCTCCCCGCCCGTTCTCTCAATGATAAAGAAGTCCTCAAGCTCGGCTCGTCCTTCAGAGCTCTCCGGCATTTCGCCGCGTTGGATCCGGTGCGCGTTGGTGACGATGGTGCTCTGGCCCGATTGTCGAAAGATCTCATTCAGTCGCACGACGCAGGCGACTCCGCTTTCTATTAGGTCTCGCAAGACCGCCCCCGCGCCGACCGAGGGGAGCTGGTCTGTATCGCCTACAATCACGAGCCGCGCAGGGTCGGGCAGCGCCGAAAAGAGTGAATGCGCCAGCTGCAGGTCCACCATTGAAGCTTCGTCAATAATCACCGCCTGCGCAGCGATCGGGTTGTCGACGTTCTTTGAGAAGTCCCGGCGACTGGCATCGTATTCCAGCAATCGGTGAATAGTGCTCGCGCTTCGGCCCGTGGCTTCGGCCAAGCGCTTCGCGGCGCGGCCCGTCGGTGCGGCGAGCAACGTGGTCAATTTGGCGTGTTCGAAGACCCGCAGAATCGCTTTGACGATGGTGGTCTTGCCGACGCCGGGCCCCCCCGTGATGATCACGAGCTTATGCTGCGCGGTGGCTTCAACCGCCTGGCGCTGATTGGGCGCCAGCGTCAGCCCGCCCGCTTTCTCGAAGCTTTCGATCGCTGCTAGCGCTGCGCTGAGCCCCGGCGCGGGGTGCCTGACAAGACGCGCCGCATGAGCGGCAAGTCCGACCTCAGCCTGATAGAGTTCAGCGGGGTAGACCGCATCGCCTTCGACGACGACCCGCTCTTTGGCCCAGAGTTGGTCAATAGCCGCGTCCACGTAGCCGCTGTCGACTTCCAGCATCGCCGCGGTCCCCTGACAGAGCACCTCTCGCTGAACGAACACGTGCCCCTGGTCAACCAGCGTCCTCAGTTGGTGAACGGTGCCTGCTTGCGCGCGCTCGGGGTCGGTCTTGGAGATCCCCTGACTCTGCGCGATGCGATCGGCAGTCTTGAACCCCACGCCGCGGATCTCAAGCGCCAACCGATAGGGATAGTTTTGAACGATCTCAGCGGCCCGTTCGGCGAAACGCTCAAGGATGCGACCTGCCAGTCGCCCGCCAACGCCGTGCTTCTGCAGCAGAATCGTGAGATTGCCGAGGGCTCGCTGCTCCCTCCAGCGAGTCTGGACCTCAGCTCGGCGCTTGGCCCCCAACCCAACGACCTCTTTGAGGCGCTCAGGACTCTCGTCGAGCACCTTCAACGTGTCTAATCCAAATTGTTCGACGATGCGCTTTGCGAAAATCGGACCGATGCCGGGGATCAACCCGGACCCGAGGTACTTTTCAATCCCGAGCAGGCTGTCGGGCTCAATCAGCACCAGGCTGTGCACCTTGAACTGGGAGCCGTGCTTCTTGTCCTGGACGTACTCCCCGCTGAGACTGACAGCGCTGCCGGAGGGCACGAAGGGGAAACGCCCGACGCAGGTCTGGATCCCCTTTTTGGGAACCTGGACCTGAATGACCCGAAAGCCCGTCTCTTCGCTTTCGAAGGTCACCCGCAGTACCTCCCCAGTGATACTCTCTGCCACGCAACCGAGCTTACTCGGTTCCGTCGAATATCCAGCTCGTATTCTCCCCCTGCGCAATCCCGGCCGCGGAACTTGCGGGACGCCCTCAGCGACGCTATTTGGGGCTCAATGTACGCTGAAGGCCGTCTCCACGAATGCTGCGCCGGGGTTCACCGTGGAGCGTTTACACTCCCGGGCACCCTGCGAAAGTATGAACGCTCGTTGCCGTTTGCTTTTACTCACCTCACGCTCGAGCTGCAGGTGCAGATTGACGAAAAGCAGGTCACCGGCAGCGCGACACTCGACTTCGAACGCGTCAGCCACGACGCAACGACGCTGATCTTGGACGCCATCGCCTTTGAAATTCACCAGGTCGAAATCGAGGACGGCAAGGGGGTCAAGGCTGCTCAGTTCAGCTATGACGGTGAGCAGATCGAAATCAGCATTCCGCGCCGAACCAAGGCCGGTCGCGTACGAATCGGGTACACCGCAGAGCCCAGATCTGGCCTCTACTTCTTGGCACCCGACGCTCAGGTCAAAGATCGACCGCTTCAGGTGTGGAGCCAGTGCCAAGACGAAGAAGCTCGGCATTGGTTCCCGTGTCACGACAAGCCGCACGTGAAGATGACGGCTGAGTTCAAGATCACCGTGCCCTCGAGGTTCTCCGTGCTTTGCAACGGCGAACTGCTCAGCGAGACGAAGTCTGTCGACAAGAACCGCGCATCATCCGCGAAACGACGGACCTCGAGCCTCACGACTTTCCACTACAAGCTGGACAAGAAGCTCCCTAGCTACCTGGTGACTTTGGTCGTCGGAGAGTTTGATAGAATTTCCGATCGCACAGCTAAGCTCGCCTCCGGGCGTGAGATTCCGGTCAGCTACTGGGTGCCGAAAGGACAGATCGGCGACGGCAAACGTGCCTTCGATCGGACGCCGGAGATGATCGAACTGTTCAGTCAGTTGACAGGGGTCGAGTATCCGTACAGCCGATACACGCAGGTGGTCGTCAGTGACTTCATCTTTGGAGGCATGGAAAACACCACAGCCACAACGATGTACGAGCATATCCTACTAGACCAACGCGCAGCACAAGACATCGAGAGTCATTCTTTGGTGGCTCACGAGCTCGCTCACCAGTGGTTCGGCGATTGGGTGACGTGCCGAGACTGGCCTCACGCCTGGCTTAACGAAGGCTTCGCAACCTACTTCGAGCAGGTCGAACGGGAACACCGCTTGGGTCGCGATGAGTACCTCCTGGGAGTCGAAAGCGATGTCGCTGCGTACCTAGCAGAAGCCGGTGGCCGCTACAGTCGTCCCGTGGTTTGCCACGACTACGCTGAACCCATCGACCTATTCGATAGACACCTATACGAGAAGGGCGCGCTGATTCTCCACCTGCTCAGAAACGAGCTAGGCGACAAAGTATTTTGGAGCGCCGTTCAAGGTTACCTCAACCGGCACGGAGCCGAGCACGTCACCACGACGGACCTCAGGAACGCGCTGGAGCAAGCTTCCGGGAGCTCTCTGGAGCGCTTCTTCGACGAGTGGCTGCTGCAGCCGGGTCACCCGGTCGTCCAGGTCAGGGGTAGCTACTCTGACGGCCAGCTGAGCGTGCGCTTCGAACAGACTCAGGATCGGTCGCCTTTCGCTCTGCAATTTGAGATCGAGGTGATGGACGCGGGAGGCCAGGTTCAGATTCATCGTGTCGCTGGCGACACGAAGCACACAACACTGTGCGTTCCGCTAAGCAGACGACCCAAGTATGTCGGCGTAGATCCCAATCTCTTGTTGGTTGGTGGGGTGCACCTTCACTTGCCTGCGGACTGGCTGTTGTTCCAATTGCAGAGCGGCAGTAGCGCGCGGCTGCGCAGGCAAGCGGCAGTGCTCCTCGGCGCGAAGCCTGATTTTCGGGCCGTGAAGGCACTGCGAGAGGTGCTGCTCGATGCCAAGCAGAACTGGTCCGTACGCGCGGCCGCGGCCGGCGCCCTAGGCAAGCTGCGAACAGACGACGCCTGGCAAGCGCTCTCGCTGTCGCTGAAGATCCCGCACCCCAAGGTCCTGACAGCGGTCGTCGAAGCAGTCGGCGAGTTTCGTCGCCCAAGTGTCTACGAAGCCCTGCGCCCATTGATGAATGGCAAGCACAGCTACCTCGTCGAAGCAGCAGCTACGCGCGCGCTTGGTGGAAGTGGCGCGCCCAACGCCAGCGAGCCGCTCCGGAAAGCACTGAATACGCGCTCCTGGGCTGAGGTCGTCGCGTCAGCTGCTGTGGACGCCATCGCGGACGAAACTCGCGTGAGCGGCAAGACCGACGACGCCGTCGAGCTACTGAAACAGTACACGGCCTACGGCAAAGCCACGCGTCTGCGGCGTCGCGCCGTGCTCGCACTCGGTCGCATCGGGACCGGCGCGGCGATCCGAGAGCACTTGGAGCATCTGTTGGATGACCCGCACCCCCATTTCCGCGAAGACGTCGCTAGCGCCCTCCGGACTCTGGGTGACAAGCGCGCTCGCGGCGCGTTGAATCGTCGCGCAGCCGTTGAGCCAGATGGTCGCGTACTTCGACGCCTGAAAGAAGCCGCACAAAGCTTCGATGACCACAAGGATGCGCGGCTCGTGAAAGAAAAGTTGGAAACGTTGGAGCGCGAGCTCAACGAACTGCGTGGTAAAGTGAGCGAATTGGCGGCCCGAACCAGCAAGAAGAAGGCTCGCCGTGCGCAGTCATGACTGAGATACGCGTCGAGCGCCGCGGGGCTGCCGCAATCGTAACTATCGATAGAGAGCCGCGCCGCAACGCTTTGTCTAGAGCCACCCTTGCAGAACTGGGAGCGCTCAAGGAGCCGTTGCTTGGCGACGACAGCCTGCGTGCGATCATCATCACCGGAGCGGGGCAACGCGCCTTCTGTGCTGGCGCAGACCTGAAGGAGCGGCTGGGGATGAGCGAGGCCCAGGTCAGGGATCAACTTCGCGCCTACAAGACGGAGCTTTCTTGGCTCGATGAGAGCCGAGTACCGGTGATCGCAGCCATTAACGGCGCGGCCCTCGGCGGCGGTTTGGAGCTCGCCTTACTCTGCGACCTACGAATCGCGGCGCCGCATGCGACCTTCGCTTTTCCGGAGACTGGCCTGGGGATTATTCCGGCGGCGGGCGGAACCTGGCGAGCCACAAGACTGCTCGGTGCGGCTGCGGCGAAGGAGCTGATCTTGCTCGGGACGCGCCTGGATGCGGCCGAAGCTCTCTCAGCTGGACTCATACACCGGGTTTCTGCCAGCGCTGAGCGCTTGCTTGAGGATGCCCTAAGCTGGCTAGAGCCCATCCTGAAAGGTGCCCCGCTCGCTCAAGCCGCGGCCCTCGCGGCCATTGACGCCGCGGAGGATCTGGAACTAGCGGCTGGCCTGGAAAAAGAACATGCGCTCTATGAGCGCTGTTTGACGAGCGACGACAGGACCGAGGCGTTGCTCGCGTTTTCCGAGAAAAGGCCGCCAATTTTTCAGGGCCGGTAGCGGCGGCGAGACGCCGACGTGATTGATTGAGGCGCCGAGGGCGCGACCATAGAGCCAAAATTGGCTCGATTGTACGAGGAGTCCGCGGATCCGCCCGAATCCACCCGCGAACAGTCGCACTCTGTGCTTGGATACCCCGCGCCAATCGACTAGTAACGCCCCTGCGGCCGCTGGCGAAAGCGGCCCTCCCAATCAAAACGTCGCCCCTGTTTCCGGCCTTTTACCGTGGGCTATTGGCGACCGCGAGGAGTTTCGGTTTTTATGAAGTCAGCCCTGTCCCACCTCGCTTGCTGCTCGTCAGAAGCCCCAGCCTCATGTTTGGGGGGCCTGAAATGAAGCCCCGCCCCACGTTCGAAAAACGTCGCAAAGAGCACGCGCGCAAGGACAAGAAGAAAGAAAAAGAGGAGAAGCGCGTGCAGCGGAAGGGCGAAAAGTCCGACAAACCCGAGGGCGATGGCGAAGACCCGGATTTGGCGAACATTGTCTGGGGTCCCCAGCCGGGCATCGTAGACGAAGACGGGTACGTCAAGGGCTGACTTAGCGCGTTTTTCTATTCGAGCGGTCCTAGCGCTCAGCGTCGTCAGCACGCTCAACGACCTCATCGAGGCCCGCTCCGCCACGGACCGGAATCGCGCGTGCCGCGGCCACCCGCTCGAGGGTGGCCATCAGCCCAGCGAGGTCGCTCACAGGAGGCAAGAACGTGCGACTACCGTCCCAGAGGTCAAGGGCCACTGTTGTCTTGAGGTCGAGCACGATGCGTTCCAATTGCGGCCATCGGTAGCGCCGAACCCTAGGGATAAACAGCGAGTGTATCTCCCGGGCTTCGACCCCATCCGGGTAGATTCGCACTCCGTACATGTTGGTGCGCACTACGGAGGCGACCGCGCCGATAAGCAGCACGATGGCGAGTGTCCGCATGCCCATGACCCGGCTGGCATCCTGCGCGACCACTAAATCGAACAGCTCGCTATTCGAGGAACTGTTCTCCCCAGCGATCACTAGAGCACACACGCCCAGTGCGACCGCCAGATACAACAGGGACGGCACTCGCTTGCTCCAGCGAGGCCCAAAGACGGCCTCTTCGGGACGGTAGGTCATGTCAAAACCCGGCGGGCGCGACGGTCGGTCGGCAACCTGTTGAGGCTTGGAGGTCCCAGAATCCATTGGCGCAGGTCTCGTCAGTCTAGAGCAAACCGACTAGGCTGTCCTGCTCATGCCTGTACTGGTCAGCAGAAAAGCCCCCGGCTCGCCGGAACTTTCGTCCCGTGTCGTCAAGCAGATGGCAGAGCGCATGCTCGCGGAGCTCAAGATCGAGTCCGCAGAGCTGAGCCTGCTACTGACGGACGATGCCGGCATTCACCGACTCAACCGCGAACACCGCGGCAAGAGCTCCCCGACCGACGTGCTCTCGTTTCCGCTCATGGACCCGGACGACGAGCAATTCGGCACCCTTGAGCAGGGGGCGATCGGTGACGTCGTGATTTCAATCGACACCGCTCAGCGCCAGGCCGATCGCAGCGGGCATGATCTGGTCGAGGAAGTCCGACGCTTGTTGGCCCACGGAGTCCTTCACCTGCTCGGCTATGACCACGAAACCGACGTGGAGGAGGCCGAGATGGAGGCGGCGACCACCCGCTTGATCCGGGCCAGCCAAGGCCCGTACTGAGCACCGGGGCCGGAACTTTTTCGGATCCGCGGGGCCGAAATGCAACCCTAACGGACGCCCGAGCGCGAAAACACCTCGTTTAGTGAAGTCCAGCGGGCCGCAGAACGCGCTAAAAGCGCCGAATTGCCCCCCTGCCCCCCCCGATTTCAGCTTGTAAGGCCGAAAGTGCCCTGTTACTCGTGCTCCGTGCACCTGCCGCAGCCGAAAAATGCGGGGTACGGGGGCGCGAAGACTTCGGACTAACCCACTCAAATTTACTCAGGACGCGGAGACGCACAGGAGGAAGCGCATGTCTGGCAAGCGGCTCACCAAGGCTCAAGTTGTCGCCGAAATTTCGACGATGACCGACACGGACAAGAAAATTGTCCTCAAAGTTATGGACGCTCTAAGCGACCTAACCAACAAAGAACTGAACGGAACCGACGCACCCGGGGAGTTTGTTATCCCGGGTCTAGTCAAGCTCCGATTGGTGTTGAAGAAAGCAACCGAGGAACGCCAGGGCACGAATCCGCACACGCGGCAGCCCATGGTCATTCCGGCGAAGCCCGCTACACGTAGCGTGCGAGCGAGCGCGTTGAAGGCGCTCAAGGACGCCATTCAGTGATCCACTGTCTGGGCTAACGGCGTAGCCGCCTAGCTCAGAAATGCACAACGACCCCTGCACGGAGCAGGCCACCCGCGGAAACGTTAGTGGTTCGCCCTGTGCCGGGGTCGACGTATTCTGGCTGTGTGTTTCGCTCGCCATCCACACGCTCTCGGACGAAGCCCAACAGCTCAGAGTGGAACGCGACGCGACCGGAGAGGCTGAATTCGAGGCCGAAGCCCAGGAGCATCCCTAGATAGGTGTACTTCCGATTGGTCAACGTAGACTCGGCCGGCTCCACTGAAGCTGCGCCGACGAACGCTCCTGCGAGTACCATGGGACGTAGCGTGCGTCGCACATCCGGAGTGAGCAGCACGCTCACGCTGGAGGCAGCTTCGGAACGAAAATCCCCTTGATAGCCCGTCCCACGAAAACCGTCCAAAGCGGCTTCGAGTGCCAAGACCCGCGTCGGTCGGTAGCGAAACGAAAGACCGGCTCCGAGAGCGCCTCCATCGGCGCCCGCACGACGGTCGAGCAGCGGCAGGGCGACCCGAGCTCCGGCCCCAAACAATCTCCAGGGTTTCGGCCTTGGAGGAGGCAGGGCGACCTTGGGCAACCGGATTCGAGCCGGGGCATCGTCCTGGACCGAGCGACTCACCGCCTGCGGCGCCGCAATACCGTCGATCGGCGCGCTTGGCTCGGAATGCGGCTGCGCTGGCTCACAGTACCATCCGGGCGGGCACGTCTGCGGCTCTGACTGCTGCGCCAGAGCCGTCGAAGGAGCGAGCCCACTCAGCCCGAGCAGGACAGCAAACGGTTTCAGCACGGTCATCAGTCTACCCTAACTCAGCTTTGACTCGTAGGCCGATAGCTTCAAGCGGAACGAAAGGACTGCTCGACCTGGTTTCACAAACGCAGCTTCGCCAATTATGGTGGCTGCTTGTCAATGAGTACCGACGAAAACACGCTGCTAGCTTTCGGAGAACGCTACCTCTACCAGAACTATCGGCAGGCCCCGATGGTCCTGTCGCATGGCAAGGGCGTCGAGGTCTGGGACACGTCTGGAAAACGCTACTTGGACATGACGGCGGGCGTCGCCGTGAACGCGCTCGGGCACGCACACCCCGCCTGGGTCGGTGCGGTCAGTGACCAGGCGGGTCGCCTCGCTCACGTCTCGAACTACTTCTTCAATGAGCCGAACCTCCACCTTGCCAAGCGCGTGGTCGAAGCCACCGGCATGACTCGGGTGTTGTTTTGCAACTCAGGCACTGAGGCAATTGAAGCGTGCCTGAAGCTCGTCCGCCGTCACTTCCACGACAACGGGGCGCCCGAGCGCACCCGCATCATTGCGTTCGACAAGGCCTTTCACGGACGCACGATGGGGGCGCTCGCCGCGACAGGCCAGGCGACTTACCGTGATGGCTTCGGTCCACTCGGCCCTGTCACTCACGTACCGTTTGGCGATCTTGATGCCGTGCGCGCTGCAATCAGCGGGGATGTTGCCGCGGTACTCGTCGAGCCTGTCCAGGGTGAGGGCGGCGTCGTCCCTGCCCCAGCTGGATTCTTAGCCGGGCTGCGGGCACTCTGTGACCAGCGCGGTGTCTTGTTGATCGCCGATGAGATTCAAACTGGCGTGGGCCGAACTGGGCGGTTCCTCGCGATGGAGCATTCGGGTGTCAAGGCTGATGCGGTTGCTTTGGCCAAGGGCTTGGGCGGCGGCTTCCCCATCGGAGCCATGCTGTGCCAGGCTCACCTAGCCAACGCACTGCCCCCAGGTAGCCATGGGACGACCTTCGGCGGCAATCCGCTCGCGAGCGCGGCAGCGCTCGCGGTGCTCGATACGCTCGACAAAGAGCACTTGCTTCAAAGAGCGCAAGCGTCAGGGGAGCATCTGAACGGACGGTTGATGGGCCTCATGAAGAAGTATCCCCAGAAGCTCGTCGCGACGCGTGGGCTCGGACTGCTCCAGGCGCTGGAGACCGCGAACACGGTAGACACGCGGGCACTAGTTGGGCTCCTCCGGGAAGAGGGTCTGCTCGTCACCATCGCTGGCGGCCAAGCGTTGCGTTTCTCGCCGCCGCTCGTCGTCACCCGCGAGCAACTGGATGAAGCTGTGGCGATTGTGGACAAGGTCGTCGGAGGATTGTCATGAGGCACCTCTTGGCGCTCAGCGACCTGGGTCGCGAAGGATTGCTCGGAGTGCTGGATTCCGCGGACCGCTTCCTCGAACACCGCGGCCAGCCAGATCAGCCGCGGCCGCTAAGCGGCAAGTCTATCGCGCTGGTTTTTGAGAAGGCTTCAACTCGGACACGCATCTCCCTGGAGGTCGCCGTCTATGAGCTCGGCGGCTTTCCGCTCGTGATCACCAAAGAGTCGTCCCAGCTTGGCCGAGGCGAACCCCTGGAAGACACTGCCCGAGTGTTGTCGCGTATGGTTCACGCGGTGACCTATCGCACTTTCAGTGACGCCGGGCTTCGCACCTTTGCTGCCAACAGCAGCGTGCCGGTGCTCAACGCGCTCAGCGACGGCGGACACCCGATGCAGTTGCTCGCCGACTTACAAACCGCACGCCGTGAATTCAAGACCCTGAGCGGACTGCGGTTCGCCTGGATCGGGGATGGCAACAACATGGCAAACTCTTGGATTGAGGCTGCTGGACTCCTGGGACTTGAGCTGGTGCTCGCCTGCCCAGAGGGCTACGATCCGAGTCCGGAGAGGCTCCAAGTCGCAAGAGCCGCAGGAGCGAACGTCAGCGTTGTCCGTGATCCAAGCATTGCTGCAAAAGGAGCACACGTCGTCAACACCGACGTCTTCTCGAGCATGGGTCAAGAGGCAGAGGCCGCGCGCCGCCTAGCCGCGTTCGCTGGAATGTGCGTCACGCCAGAGCTGATGTCGCTCGCCGCGCCGAACGCAATCGCCCTGCACTGCCTGCCCGCCCATCGGGGGGA
>JBDKJZ010000064.1:0-15328 GCA_039796375.1 Pseudomonadota bacterium | reverse complement strand
GACCGTCGCCCGCTTGAGCGCGGTATCGGCGTCTGCTGCGAGCAATCTAAACCACTCTAGATATGCGTCTGCAGCCTGAAAGTAGAAACCCTCATCGCGCGCGTAGCCCAAGTCCTGGACGGTGGCGAGGAGCCAGACCGTGTAGCCCACGACCAGCACGCTGAAGATGCCGAAATCGATCCAGGGTAAGCGTTTCAAGATTCGGTTCATCGCAGGTCCGCCTGGAAACAGAAGCCGCGCGGACGACCCTTTACGGCGCTCGTGCGGAACTCGACGTCGTGCTGCTGGCCTTTGTATGTCGAGGTGTTGAACTCGAAGCCTGTCCAGCCCTCGCCCGGGAGGTGCTGGTACTTGCCAACCAGGTGATCGCCGACGCGCGCCTCTAGCTGGACTGAGCCGCCCTCACCGTCGCGTTCGTCGAAGAAGGAAACGCCGCCAAACCCGTGGATTCGCTCGTGGAGCGTGACCTGCTTGAAGCGCAGCGTGGTCGCTTGTCCTCGCGCGGGGTTCGCCCACAGGCAGCGCCTGGGACGGTAACGTTCGTCCTCGATCACCGTGATCCCAACGAATTGGGCGTCCCCGCCGCACTCGAAACGCTCCTTGGGGAAGGTGGGGTGACCGCGAACTGCGCCATTGCTGACCTGGGCGTTAAGATTGAAGGTGCAAGGTCGCGGATCGCGCTCCGATCCGGTGAAAGCCGCCGCGGCTTCGGCGCTGAAGTGGTCTATGAAGTCCAGGTGAACCTGCTCGTAGCTCGGGTTCTCGAGGACCCTCAGGGTGAAGAGCCCGTGGTCCTTCTCCGCAAGGACCGCCCAAGAAGGCAGGGCGCGGTCACCGAGGAGGCTGATCTCGACTGCCCGCGCGTAGCCGCTTTCGTCGGGGCGAGCCACGTCACGCAGTGGCATTTCTGCGTCACCGAAGACGCGCCGTGCGTGGGGCTCCGCCCAGCCTGGCGCGACTACGACCAGCTCGCGGTTCTTCCGGAGCTCTCTGAGCGGCGTCACCAGCGCGTCCCAGTCCGAATCGCGGGGCGCGGCGCTCCGAAAATAGCCGTGCGCGAGTAGCTCGAGCAGCCCAAGCGCTGGGATCATCAGCCACAGAAAACGCGCGTTCTTCACGGGCCCGGCACTCTGCCACAAGGCGCCTGGGTGGACACAAAGCCCCGTCGGAGCAGCTGAAACGTGCAGGGTCGGCGGGCCGGCTGTGCCTCGGCTGAGGTCGCTCTGACAGCGCACTCGGCGGGCTGGGCTGAGCGCGATAGAACCTGTGGCCCATGAACAGCACCCCGCGGCCAACCCGTAGCGATCGTGAATTGGGTCGCGGCTCGCTCATCGTCACCCCGACGTACGACGAGATCGACAATCTAGAAGCGTTCTTGGAGGCGGTCTTTGCGGTCGTTCCCCAAGCTCATGTGCTGGTTGTGGACGACAACTCGCCGGACGGTACCGGTGAGCTAGCGCAGTGCATTTCCGACAAAGACGAGCGAGTTCGTGTCTTGCGCCGGCCCGGAAAGATGGGCCTTGGCACCGCCTATGTCGACGGTTTCACCACGTACCTCGACGCGGGCTACGACTACTTCTTTGAGATGGATACCGACCTCTCGCACGACCCCGGGTATCTCCCGGACTTCTATCGCGCGTTCGCTGAGGGGGCTGCGGTGGTCGTCGGTTCGCGCAACATGCCGGGCGGGGGTGTAGAAGGTTGGGGTCTTGGCAGGCACGTCCTGTCGAAAGGGGGCTCGCTGTATTCGCGTTGGGTTTTGGGGGTTCCGGTGCGTGACTTGACCACTGGTTACAAGGGCTTCACCCGTGATGCGCTGAGGCGCATCGACTTGCGCTCCATTGACTCCAATGGGTACTCGTTTCAGATCGAAGGGACGTTTCGCGCGCTATGCGCTGGGCTCAAGGTGACTGAGGTCCCCATCACGTTCGTGGATCGTCGCGCCGGCCAAAGCAAAATGAGCCGCAAGATCTTCATCGAGGCGGTAGCTGTCGTGTGGAAACTGCGCTTGCGAGCGATGCGCGCGCACCCGCTGAGGTAACGAGGTTTCGTGGTTCGCTCTTGGGCGCGCCGCACCCGCCAAGCGCCGTCAACGATTGTGGTGCGCTTGCTGCTGCCGCTGCTGCTGCATGACGACGCCAGCGGAGCCTCCCGCCGCCGCGGCACCGGCGGCTAATGCCTGGGTGCCACGAGCGCCTTGACCCGGCACAGCGCAGATGCACGCGTCACTGTACTCGCCCATGTAAACCATGCCGACGACTTCCATGCCCTGGCCTCCGCACTTGGTCTCACATCCAGAGCGGCCGCTCTCCACATAGGCGCTTCCCACGAATTGCGTAGCGCAGCCGGTGACCAAGAGTGTGAACGTTGCGGACGCGGCGATTGTGAAAAAGTGGATCATGGTGCTGTCTCCCGGGCGCTTTTCGGACCCGAAAGTACGTCGCCTCTCACCGCCCCGTCAAGGGACTGCACCCAACACTCCCAGCGCACCCTCGGGTCAGTCCCCTACGGGACCTCGGCGCCAAGCACTTTTCTTTTGAGCCCGCTCGAAATCACCGGGGACTCTTCCGCGGTCTGGTACGGCAAGTCGGGCCACCAGCGCTCCGGCAGCGGCGCGCTCAGGGGTTCGATACTCTGGCCGGGTCTCGGTGTGACCACTTGGATCCCCTGAGCCTTTGCCCCCGCCAATATACGCTCCATCGGCTCCGTCCAGGTATGAAGCGCCAGATCAAATGTCCCCCAGTGCACCGGGAGAAGCACCTTGCCTCGGACCATGCGGTGCGCGGTAAGAGCCTGCTCAGGTCCCAGGTGGACGTCCGCCCAGAGCTGGTTGTACGCGCCCACTTCGATTAAGGTCGCGTCGAAGGGCCCTAGCCGTTCGCCGATCTCTTCGAACTCTGGAAACATCGCTGTGTCACCGCTGTAGAACACCCGATGATCGGGTCCGCTCATCGCCCAACCTGCCCACAGGGTTTGGTCTCGATCGCTCATGAGCAGCGATCGCCCAGAGAAGTGCCGAGCCGGAGTCGCGGTCAAAGTCAGTTTGCCGATCCGCGCCTCTTGCCACCAGTCCAGCTCCGTCACGCGCTGGGCGTCGACCCCCCAATACCGCAAGTGGGACCCGACCCCGAGCGGGACGTAGAAGTGCACCCCCAGCGCGTTCAGCGCGAGCACGCTGCCGTAGTCCAGGTGGTCGTAGTGGTCGTGCGAAATGACCACACCCGACAGCTTGGGCAGCTGTTCGATCGCGAGTGGCGGGGGGTGGAACCGCTTCGGTCCTGCGAAGCGCAAGGGGGAGCAGCGCTCGCTCCACACGGGATCGAGCAGTAAGCGTTCGCCGTCGATTTCGACCAGGACCGTCGAGTGGCCAAACCAAGTGAGGCGCAGGCCGCTCGTCGGAGCTTCTTGGAAGTCCGCCGCTCCTGGTGTGGCCGTGGCCAACGGGGCGTTTGGAACGGTGTTCTCGGCGCCCGCAAACCATCGCACCAACGTGGACCAGAACTCGGGTTCATTTGCCGGCAGAAAGTTGGTGAAGCGCCCAGCTTGGTGACGGCTGGAGTGACTGATCCTAGTGAGGTCTTCCCCTCGTGGCGGTTGCCCCACCGGCACCCAGCTTTCGAAAGCGACGACGCCGGCAAACAGCGCCCCTAACCCCAAAGTCAGGGCCAAGCCCCGTAGAACCCAGTTTGTGCGTGTGCGTCGTACCAAGCGCACCAACCTAGGACGCTAGCGGCCACCTGAGAAGGGGCATTCCCTTTGCGCTGTAGGTTCGAGCGAAATCACCCACCCCCGACCGCATTGGTGCGCGCCCTTGAGGTCTGCCGCGGAACCGCTTGTTCCCCCCGCTTGGCGCTGAATCCTAAGGGCTGAACCGCTGCGCGACGAGAAATTAGCGGTGTCGCGGGAACGTATCGGCGCTACTCTGGGGCGTGATTATTGAGTGTGGGCAGTGTGGGGCTCCGTTGGACGTGCAGAGCGGAGTGAACGAGACGAAGTGCGTGTATTGCGGCACAACGAGTCGTGTGCAGGCGCTCCGAACTTTGGCGTTCCAGACGCCGCCAGGTTGGCGCGCGCCCGAGCAGTGGGTGCCGCCGGCGCATGCGGCCGCGAGCTCGGCGGTGGCTTTGAGCTATCAGGCCGCAGCGAACACGGCGCGGGGCATCATTGTCGCAGTTTCGCTGATTGTCCCCTTGGTCATCGCGATTGGTGTAGGCGTCGCGATTTTTGCGTTCACACGAAGTGAACAAGCGCTCAGCAACGTCACCAGCTCAGTGCTGACGCAGGCGGGGACGTTGCAGAGTGAACAGGCCAGTGGGGCGATTTCCAGTGCCATGGCTGAGATGAACCGCGCGCTTGCGGTGGCTCGAAACGCCGGTGCTGCGGCTCCAAGCGCGGCCGCTAGCCCGCTCACCAGCGCTGGCGTGGTGCAAGCCCTCGCGGCGTACAAAGGCGCGCTCGGCACCTCGACGCTTTCATTGATGGAGCTGACGCTGCACGACTCGCACTCCTCCGTCGAAGCGCAGAGCGCCACGAACGGGCAGCACGTCGATCGTTACAACTATCGCGCGGGCAGCGTCACCGGCCCCGAGCCGGTGCGTCTCGCTGGGCGGGACAAGGCCAACCTGAAGGGCGCACTGTTCAATCCCGAGAAGACGGCGCTGCTCAGCCTGGACGAGCTTAAAATAGCCACGCTGAAGGAGCTGAAGTACGAGGCGGCGACGGTCAGCCACGTCATCATGCGTCGCGACCGCGGAAAGACCGAGATCCTAGTTTACGGGTCCGATCAGCGCGACAGCGGCTACGTGCGCTTCGACGAGCAGGGCAAGGTCGTTCGAGTTTACCGCTGAGCGTCGCCCGCGCGTCACCTGCAGATGAAATCGCCAGCGGCGTGACCGCAGTGGACGACTGAATCTATGCTCGCCTGGCTGGCGTGATAGAGGCGACACTCAATCGAATCGCCCGCCACATGCAGTTCCGCGGAGAAGGCTCGACCAACGGCTGGGACCGTCGCGCATTGGGTGTGACACTCGAGGCGCGATTTGAACGCCCCTGGGCAAAATGCCCCCATTAGGTCGCAGTAGGCGTCGCACTTGGTCCCGCAGACGTCCTCTCCGCCGGGGCCGGCGACGGGGCAGTTGGCTCTTGGCTCCCCCAACTTGGCGGCATTGGCGGCGCTGGTTGCGCGACAGCCGAGGGTATTTCCTGTGGTGGCACCGAGTTTGCCCTCGGGGAACACCTCACAGACGAGCTCGCAGACCTCTTTGCCGCTGTATTGTTTGTTGGTGCCAGTGCAGTTTTCTTGGATTGCCTGGCAGTACGCCTGGCAGACCGTCGGCTCAGGCGGGTCCCCGTCGGACGTACTCGTCGGGGCGGGCTTATCGTCGCGAAACTCTTCCGCTAGCTCGCCTTCTTCGACTCCGGCGAGTTGGGCACACGCGGACGGGAACGCGGCGGAGCCCAAGAGCCACAGAGCAGCGACGGCTGGACGAAGAGTGCGTTTCATAGATCCCCCTTGAAGGTGAGCTGTGCGTGGGTTGGACCGAGCTGCAGCGAGACGGACTCAGTGTCGCTTGGTGCAGTGAACAACAACACCAGCCCTGTCCCAAGCAGAGCGCCGCCAGCGACGGAGGCAATGGTCGCGATGTTGCCCGACCTAAGCGCTTTGTCACGAAGGTCGACGCCCCGTGGCGAACACTGGTTGTTGTCGTTGCACTCGCTGCGAGACGCGTCGTTCTTGGCTAACATAGCGAGTCCGAAGCCCGCGCCAGCGCCGAGCCCAACGAGGCCCGCGATACCAAAAGTGTAGGCGGTGTGGGTTTGTGTCCAGCTCGATTCAGCGGGGGCAACAGGGGTAGCGGCGGGCGGAGCCGCGGGCTTCCCGTTCGGAGCGGGCGGCGCCGCGGAAGCGGCGCTCGCGGTTGGCTGCAGCTGCGGCACCACTATGCGGGCTTCGCCCGGGGTCTTCGGGATCTCTAGCTTCTTCGTCCAGGTCTCGCGATTCGGCGCGGTCGCTTCAAGCGTCAGCTCACCGGCATCGACCGGGAGCGGGAGCCCGAAGGTTGCGGGGGGCACAAGCTTACCGGCCTGGCGCAGCTCGAACCCGGGCGCAGCGTCGCTCACGACCAGCAGCACACGGTGCAGCTTCGGCTCGAGCGCCTTGGCGCGGACGGCGGCGATTTGGCCACGTTTCTGGTCGTTCTGCTGCAGCGCGAGGTCGCTGGCTTCGCGAAAAGTGGCCCACGCGCTCGCGTAGCGCTCGGTCGCTTCGTAGCAGTCGCCCAAGTACAAGAGCGTGCCGAGCGCGGGATCGAGCGCGTGGCTCGCGGCGAACTCGGCGCAGGCTTGAACGTTTTCGCCCGCCATGAGTCGCTCTTGGGCGCGAAGGAACAGGGCTTCGGCGGCAGCCTTGTTCGTCTCTTGGGCGACGGCGGTAGCCGGCGTCGACCAGAGGCTGACTGCGGCCAGCGACGCGGAAAAAAATCGGGTCAGCGTGGGAGGAGTCATGAGGCGAGTCACCTCAGCTATCAAAGCTAGCCTTGTCAAGCGCGGCTTTGGGTTTAGCGCTGGGGCGCTTCCGGTCCTGACGGAGAAGGCCCACGAATCGCGCTGAGCGGCGGTCATTTGATAGAGAAACCGCTAAGTACTTAGTCGTAGTCTTCGCCCCGTTCCCAAGCTAAGGCGAGGTAGGGACTTTCGGGCGGTGGGCTGCAGTTCCGGGTTGTCCCGACCGCCGGCGATGTCCCAGAGACGCAGGCCGGCTTACATTCTCGGTGGCGTTCAGTTTTCTTGCCTGACTTCGTCCTGCGACGGGTACGCGGCGCAGGAGGGCTGCGCGTGCGAACTAGAGGTTGCGGCCAAGCACCAAGTGGGGTGCACTGCGCCCATGCGTCGAACTCCCACTTGGATTTTGTCGATCTTGATCGTGGTGTCAGCGGCCGCTTGTGAGAGCGCGGCGCCTCCGCCCAAGGTCGCTGACGACTCCGCGGACCTGGCCTTCATTCGCCTCGACCCGACTTTGGTCAAGGGCTTCTCGGCGCCGGACACGGTCGTGCACTTGGCCGGTGAAGACGTGTACCTCGTGAGCAATATCAACGGTGACCCGTTCGACGGCAAGAAGGACAACGGGTTTATCTCGAAGGTGAGCCCCGAGGGCAAAGTGCTTGATCTCAAGTGGATCGACGGCGCTACCGAGGAGCACATCTTGAACGCGCCGAAGGGTATGGTGCTCACCGAGGGGCGCTTGTACGTCGCGGACATCGACACGGTGCGGGTCTTCGACCTGAAGGATCGGCGCTCGATTGGGCGCTTCAAGATCCCGAACGCCACCGACTTGAACGCGATGACCGCGGACGCTGACGGTAGCGTCTACGTCTCCAACTCCGGCATGAAGAAAGGCGAGAACGGTCTCGAGCCTACTGGCAAAGACTCAGTGTATTCGCTGTCGCGCTTTGGGTCGATTCGGAAGATCGCCAGCGGTGAGGACTTGAATCACCCGAGTGGCTTAGCGGCGGACGCCAAGGGCGTGTGGGTCGTGACGCAGAACGCTAAGCAGGTCTTCCACATTTCAAAATGGGGTAAGCGCGAAAAGCCGAACGAAATGCCCGAGGACGGCCTAGAGGCGGCCGTGCGTCTGCGCGACGGGCGGTTGCTCGTGTCAGTGCCGGACAAGGGCCTGATCTTGTCGGGGTGGCCGGCGTCTGGGTTTAGGGTCGCGCTCGACAAGATCGATGGCCCCAGCGGGATCGGCTACGACTTCGCTCGCGAGTCGCTGCTGGTGCCTTTGGCGGCGTCGAACCAGCTGCTGATCCAGCCGCTGGGTGAGCTCTGAGCTGAGCTGAGCCGAGCGACTCGATTCGCGGGGCTTCGCCTCCGAGACGGCTGAGCTGCCGCGGCTCGCGAAGCTGGCACAAGCTGTGCTACGCGGTCAGGCATGGCTTCAAACAATCCGCCATTTCGGCGCTGTCTGGCACACTATTCGGCACCGGCGCTGCTCGGGTGCCTGCTCTGCGGCACGGCTTGCTCGGAGGGTGCCACGGAGGTCACACCGGTGGAGTTCACCGTGAGTGGGGAGCGATTCACAGCGGGGCTGTTGCTTTCCGTGGCTGAGACTGGCGGGCAGGTGTGGGCAGTAGGTGGACGCGCCGGCAAGACGGCTGTGTTGCGGCGCGCCGCGCTTGAATCCAGCGCTGAGTTCGAACCCGTAGAGAACCCTGGCGAGCACATCGCCTGGTGGGTGTGTGAGCTCGGCGGCGATCTCGCGCTGGTGGGTGATGCGGGGATGGTCCTCGTTTACAGCCGTGGAAAATTCGAAGAGCTGGACCTCGGAGTGACCTCGACGCTCTATGGTTGCGCGGGGAGCAGCAAGGACGATTTCTGGGTGGTGGGTGGCGATCCGCTCTCGGGGCCCCCGGAGCTGATTCACGTCGTGGGCGGTGAGGGTACAGCGCCGGACTTGGGGGTCGAGGCTTCGCAGCTACCGAAGGTGTTCTTCAAAATCGTACAGGTCGGGAAGCAGCTGTTCATTGTTGGCGATTCCGGCACGGTGCTCCACCGCGAGAGCGGCGGCGATTGGAAACTGGAGTCGCTGAGCCGCGAGCCGCTGTTCACCGTCTCGGCCACGAGTGCAGACGATGTGTGGGCCGTCGGCGGACGGACCTCTGGCGTGCTCTTCCATTTCGATGGTGAGGCGTGGGAGCGGCAGCGTCTACCCTCAGTCCCTGGGCTCTTCGGAGTGTCCGCGACGGCGCACGGGGTCTTGGCTGTTGGCCATGCGGGGACAATCCTCGAACAGCTCAGCACCGACTCTGGCGCCAAACAAGGGTGGCAAGATCGCTCGGTCGATACCGGCGACGTCTTCCACGCTGTCTGGCAAGCCGATGATGGCAGAGCGTGGGCTACCGGGGGCAACGTGCTGGAACCCTTGGATCGCGCTTGGCACGGAATTGTGGTGGGGAGATGAGTCGCAGAATTTGGGCGCTTGCGGCGGGGTGTTTTGGGATCTTCTCGGCGGCTCCGGCGCTTGCGGTTGACTGCGGCGTCGACGACTGCGGGCTGCACGGGGAGTGTGACCCAGCCGGGCTGGTCGCGCGCTGCAAGTGCGAAAAGGGTTTCGTCTCAGTCGCGACCTACATTCCGGACCGGAATTTTGGCGCTCACTGCGTCCCCCTGGGCGCGCTGCCCTCTGAAGAAGCGTGTGACCCACACGGCTGCGCCCCGCACGGGGTGTGCGTCGTGCAGGCTGGCGAAGCGAGCTGTTTGTGCGACCCCGGCTACCGAGCGACCGCGGACCGCCAATGCGTAGATGATGTCGACGACGACGCCGAGCTCGCCTGCGAAGACGTCGCGTGCGGCGAAGACTCGACCTGCATGGTGGTCAGCGATGGGCTGACCTGCCGCTGCGGACCGGGCGGAAACGTCGTACTCGGCGTGCGCTCCGGGAAAGCCCCCGCGGATCCCTTTGGCCCCGCGTGTACGTTCGCGCTTTCACGCGAGGAGGCTTGTGGCCCTGACTTTTGTGGTCCCTACGGCGAGTGTATTCTGGGTCAAGCCGTGCTCTGTGACTGCGACGATGGATATGAGGAGCAAGATCGGACGCTGGACGGGCGCCGCTACGGTTACTGCGTCAAAGACGGGACAAAAGCGGCGCCGGGAGATCCTCCACCCAGCGAATTGCGCGTGAACTCGGGCAAGCCCGATCCCTCGGGCGACCCTGACGCAGGCGACCCCGAACCCGACGCGGGCAAGAACCCCGAAGTGGACGGAGGTCCTGGCAAGAAGGGCGATGACGAGGAAGAGCCGCCGCGCGCTTCCGGTTGTCGAATTACGCCTGCGGCGCCCACTCGGGTTGCTGATGAGGCGCTGTGGGGGCTGGCGTTGTTAGGTGCGGCGTTGATGAAGCGCCGAAGCAGCGCGTCCGACCTGCGCTCACGGCGATGAGCATTCTAGCGGAGCGCGCGAGCTTTGTGGGCCCGCGCGCTCTGCACTTAGCCTAGAGCTCCTTGGCTTACAGCTCCTTGACCGTCAAATCGTCGAAGTTGGTGACCGCGTCGGCCTTAGTCCAGAGGCCAATCTTGCCGGCCTCGGTGAAATCGGTCGTCATGACTTCGATCTCCATCTTGCCATTGAGGTAGACCGTGTGCTTCTGGCCTTGAACGACCACCCTGAGCGTGTTCCAGCCTTCTACCACTGCCGGATTTAGCGTCTTGAGGGTCGCTCGAGCGCCTTGGATCACCGTGCGCAAGTCGAGGATCCCCGTTTTGCTAATGGGGTTGTAGCGAGCCACCATGTAGTTCTGGTCGTCCTTCGCCCGCCAGACCAAGCCGCCGCCCTGGTCGTCCTTACCGGAAACGACCTTAAGCTTCACGGTCATATCCAGGTCGAGGTAGCTGTCTGCTCCTAGCGCCAGGTTGAACGGGTCAAGGCCGGTTTGCGCGAAGACGTTAGGGGGGCTCGGGGCTGTCGCATCTGCAGCCACGCTCCACATGCCGGAGTCGTTGGTGAAACCCATGGGCAACATGCCCACCGTGCCCATGTCGAAGTTCCACATGAGAGCGGCGTCTGCCGCGCCGCCGATGCCGCCTGTGTTTGCACCGCCTGCACCGCCGTGGTCGGCCCCGCCTGCACCGCCGTGGTCAGCCCCGCCGGTGCCCTTGCCACCTGCGCCGTCGGTGTCCTTGCCACCTGCGCCGTCGGTGTCCTTGCCACCCGCGCCATCGGTGTCCTTGCCACCCGCGCCGTCGGTGTCCTTGCCACCTGCGCCGTCGGTGTGCTTGCCACCGCTACCCATGTGCTCTTCACCACCAGAGCCCTTACCACCGTCGCTATCTCCGTCGGGCTCGGCGTCCGTTTCCGAGCTGCAGGCAACAGCGCCCGAGAGAACCACCATCAGGGCCACCCACGCACCGCCCGCTATGTTGTTTGCTTTGTTCGCTTTGTTCGCTTTGTTCGCTTTGTTCGCTTTGTTCGCTTTGTTCACTTTGTGGATCTCCCTCAGGCCTCGTTGTCAGTCGCGCCCAGTAACGACGCTCGGTGCTCTGGGCACACGCGCGGACTGTCGGTCCGGCCGCTGTAGGTGTCAAGCGAGTATGCCGGGAAGAGTGTTCAGGTGCTGTGGGTGAGCGCTACACCAGGCACGCATGCGCTGGAAACTTCCACACTATCGTGGGGTACGCTCAGGGCCGGCTGCGCGCGTGTCGCCGTGTGGGCTGAACCCAGGCGGTGGACTGCGGCCTGTCCGCCCTCGTGGCATCACGGACGCTGCGCCTAAAGGTCCGGCCGTTCTGGCCGTTCTAGACCGTGATGCGGCCGTTCTATTGCTTCGCTCGGGTCGCCACCCTGCTACTAGGTGTGAGCGGGTGCCACCTATTGCCGGGACAGGCTGCTCCGGCGCCCGCGCCCGAGCCGGCTCACGCCGCGGGAGCTCACGGTGGGTCTGGGGGGGCCGGTGGCCACAGCAGCGAGGCAGGCCATGCTGGGGGCGCCGGAGGTCAAGCGCACGGAGCGTTGCATGAGGGTCCGCGCGAATACTCGGTTCCCTTCGCCTGGGAGCGCTCGAAGAAGGAACCGCTCGCGCGCACGCGCACGTTCGTGAGCGAGCTGTTCAAAGACAACTCGGAGTATATGGGGAAGGGGCGAAAATTCTTTCGGGAGTTTGCAGACGCCCAGACGCCGCGCGCCACCGTCGTCACCTGTTCCGACTCGCGCGTTCACACGACCGCTTTTGATGCGACGCCTGAAAACGACGACTTCATGATTCGCAACATCGGCAACCAAGTGGGGAACACCTTGGGCTCCGTCGAGTACGGCATCGAACACTTGGGAACGCCCGTCCTCCTGATCCTCGGTCACACGGGTTGCGGAGCAGTTAAGGCGGCGATGGGCGACATTTCGACTTTGCCCGAGCCTGTCCGCAAAGAGCTTGAACCGCTCGACATCGTCGCACCCAAAGTGGGTACGGCTGAGCGCATCGCCTGGCTCGAAGGGGTGGTGGATAATGTCCACGACCAGGTCGCAGTGGCGCTCACCCACTTTGGGGGACGGGTGCAGACAGGCCAGCTGACGGTGATTGGCGCGGTCTATGACTTCCGGGGCGACATGGACCAGGGACACGGCAAACTGTCGGTCGTCAACGTCAACGGCAGCCGCGACACAGAGCGACTAAACAGCTTCATGCAAGCCGTCGCCGATGACTCAGCCAAGCTGAGTGAGAAGGGTGAAGGCGACCACGAAGAGATAGATCTCGCCGAAGAAGTGCGGCGCCACATTCCACCCGTGCGCGGTCGAAAGCGACCGGTAGAAAGCCTGGTGGATACCGAGAGCTTCGGAGATAGCGCGTCGCCGAAGCACGACGACCTCGAAGTCCTGCGTCGCGCGGCCTGGCCCGCACCCTGATATTTGTTGCGCGGCGGGAACAACTCGCTCGCGCCGGTCAGTTTGGGGCGCGGTTTAGTCCTTAGCCCTGGGGTTGTACGACTGCCGTACCTACGGCAGCAGCGGCCAGACGGGATAGATCCGCCACGCGATTCATCGCAGCATGCAGCCTTCGCAGTAGTGCGAGCCGGTTAGCGCGCAAGGCAAGGTCGTCGGCGTTGACCATCACCGTTTCGAAGAAGGTGTCCACGGGTGTCTTCAATGTCGCCAACGCCTGCAAGGACGCGCTGTAGTCGCCATTGTCGAACGCGGAGTCTGCTTTGCACCCCGCATCTTGGAGTGCAGCCAGCAGCGCTCGCTCGGCCTCTTCCACCAGCAGAGCCGGGTTGACTTCCAGGCCATGTGCGCCTTCAGACTTCTTCAGAATGTTGCCCACGCGCTTGTTGGCTGACGCCAGCGCGGGCGCTTCGGGCAACGCGGCGAAGGCCCGCACTGCCGCGAGCCGCTGCGGCAGCTCTGCCCAGCGCTGCGGACGAAGCGCCAGCACAGCGTCTACCTCGTGCGTGCTGTAGCCACGCTCGCGCAGATAGCCCGCCACGCGCTCAAACAGAAACTGCACTACTTCCGCTTCGGCCTGGCCGTGCCCAGGCGGGAAGACCTTGAACGCCGATGCCACCAGCTCCGGCACTGAAAGCGCAAGCTCACGCTCGATCAACATCCGGATCACGCCCAGCGCGTGGCGCCGCAGGGCAAACGGATCTTTGTCACCCGTGGGTAGCTGACCAATCCCGAAGAGTCCCGCGAGTGTTTCAAGCTTGTCAGCGATGGCGACGGCGAGCCCAACTTCGCTGCGCGGCAACAAATCACCAGCAAAACGCGGCTTGTAGTGATCCTCGATCGCGTCGGCAACCGCTGCCTCTAAGCCATCATGTCGCGCGTAGTACGCTCCCATGATGCCCTGTAGCTCAGGGAACTCGCCCACCATGTCGGTCAAGAGGTCGGCCTTGGCCAACAGGGCGGTTTCGTCGGCGAGGGCCGCTAGCGGCGCACCCCCTAGCTGCTGGCCGATGCCGCGCGCGAGTTGACGCACACGCTCAACACGCTCGCCCGCGGTGCCGAGCTGGTTGTGGTACACGACCTTGGCTAGCCCAGGCACCCGCGACGCCAGCGTTCGTTTACGGTCCTGGTCAAAGAAGAACTTGGCATCCGCCAGACGCGGTCGCACAACGCGTTCGTTGCCATGAATCACCCGACTTGGATCAGCCGGCGAGATGTTGCTGACGACGAGGAATCGATTGCTCAGCTTGCCCGCAGCGTCGAGCAACGGGAAATACTTCTGATTGGCCTTCATCGTGAGAATCAGGCACTCCTGCGGCACGGCGAGAAACTCCGCTTCGAACCTGCACAAAAGGACGTTGGGGCGCTCAACCAACGCCGTTACTTCGTCCAGAAGTGCGTCGTCCTCGACCAGCGTGAGGCCCTCCCCGACGGCTGCCGCATGTAGCTGACGCACGACTTCGCCGCGGCGCGCGTCGAAGCTGGCGATCACCGCGCCCTGTTGCCGTAGCTGGGATTCGTAGTGATCGGCATGCGCGAGCACAACCGGTGCAACCGTCGCCTCAAAGCGGTGGCCGTGAGTCTGGCGGCCCGCTTCCAAGCCCAGCGCGGTGATCGGGACCACGTCAGCGCCATGCAGGGCCAAGAGCCCATGCGCCGGACGCACGAACTGCACGCTGGTCCAGCCATCTTGGAGTTGGTACTGCATGACCTTCGGGATCGGCAGCTTGGTGATGGCATCGTGCAGCGCGCGCTGCAGCCCATCGGCAAGCAGCGTCCCGAGTTGCACGCTGTCCCAAAACAGGGCTTCGACCTTGCCGTCGTGTCTGCGAGAGAGGTCGGAGACGGCCGCCGGCGCGGCACCCAGACTTGCCAACTTCTTTAGCAGCGCCGCTGTGGGCTCGCCGCTGGCATCCAGACCGACCGAAACTGGCATCAGCTTCTGCGAGACCTGCTTGTCGGGCGCCGCCGACACCACGTCCGTGATGAGTGCAGCGAGCCGACGCGGGGAGGCAAAGACGCTGAGCACCGATGCCTCGCTCGCGAGGTCCTGGCTTCGCAGACCGACCAGCAGGGCCTCGCCGAAGGCATTGCCCAAATTCTTGAGCGCCTTGGGCGGCAGCTCTTCGACGAAAAGTTCCAACAACAGGTTCTGCGCGGTCATGGTGTTGACGCTGCTTTCTTGTGCGCAAGCTGGGCTGCGACTTCGTCTGCGCGCTTGTTCAACTGGGCTGCAACTTCGTCCGCCCAGCGCTTGGGCGCGAGAGGAAAGCCCAAGCGTGCGCGACTCTCCAGGTAGGTCTGCGCGATGCTGCGAGAGAGGTTGCGGATGCGGCCGATATAGGCGGCCCGCTCGGTCACGCTGATGGCCCCGCGCGCGTCCAGCAGATTGAAGGTATGCGCGGCCTTGAGGACTTGTTCGTACGCAGGCAGCGCGAGCTGCTGCGTCACCAGGTGTTTCGCCTGCTTCTCGTGCGCGCCGAAGGCCTGGAGCAGGAACTCGACGTCGCTGTGCTGAAAATTGTAGCTGCTCTGCTCCACTTCATTTTGGTGGAAGACATCTCGATATAGAAGAGGGCCGTCGGGTCCGACTGTCCAGACCAAGTCAAAGACGTTTTCTACGCCTTGCAGGTACATCGCCAAGCGCTCGGTGCCATATGTGATCTCGCCCGTGATCGGCCGGCAGTCGATGCCACCCACCTGCTGGAAGTAGGTGAACTGGGTGACCTCCATGCCGTTAAGCCAGACCTCCCAACCAAGCCCCCAAGCGCCCAGCGTGGGGTTCTCCCAGTCGTCTTCGACGAAGCGGATGTCGTTGGCTTTGAGGTCAAAGCCCAGCGCCTCTAAGCTGCCAAGGTAGAGCTCCAGAATGTTCGCCGGCGCAGGCTTGAGCACCACCTGG
>JBDKJZ010000063.1:0-15572 GCA_039796375.1 Pseudomonadota bacterium | reverse complement strand
GAAGCGACTTAATCGGAGAGTCCTTGCCGATGTGATTGGCGAGTTCTTGGTCGAAGCTGATGGCGTTCGCGTAGCCGATTCCATCGAACTGACCGTCGCGCATGGTATCGGCCCCAACCAGTAGGTGAGCCCCGCCAAGCGTATGCCCACTGCCGCGCTTGTTCATGGCGCTTTGGGAGTCAACTCCCCCTAGCATCAGCATGCGGCTCTTGAAGGGAGCCAGCGGCTCAAGACTGAACTTGATCTCGTAGTCAGGACCGACCGTATCCGGATACCAGTCCGGGGCAAAGACACCATTTCCGTGGATGAATACCACCATCCGAAGTGGATCTGTCTGCTGAGCCACAGCTGTCCGTTGGAACACCTCGAGCCAGGGAAGCGCGAGTGAAATTCCAAAAGCACCCTTGAGCAAGGACCGGCGGTGTAGGTGACGGTGTTGGTTACTCATGATACGGGTCACAGACCCTCCTTACTCGCCTTGGTTGTCGTAGCTCCCGAGCCGCGTGGCGGCGGGAATGTGGGTCACTGGCCGCGAGTCATCGCCGAAGAACACCTTCGCTGCATCGTCGTAATGAGTATTGGTCAGCCGACGACGCACGCTGGGAGCGACAAACCTACCCCCAGAAGGGCTGCGGTCCTCAGGCGGAAGCGCTGGCACGTGGATGAGACGGGCGGCAAACCGCTTGGCGACACAGAAAACGCAACTCCGACACCACTATTCGTCGAAACTGCGCCGGAGCCTGGGTTGAGCTCACCAGCACATCCGGCATTCGCTGAGAGAACGAGCGGCGCTAGGCCCAAGTAGTCCGCATAGGTGCGGTCCCTGTCAGGCCTGGCTCGGCGTAGAATACCAGTTGTACAACTAGAGCAGCACGGCGCGCGCTGCGGAAGTCCGATTTCTGAGCGTCGGCATATTATTCAATCATCTCAATCGGATGGAGCATGCCTTATGCCAACTGTACCCCTGCCCCGACCACCGGATTTCACCCGGTGTGCCGGTCTCGTGAAGCCCTCAGTGTAAGCTCCGATTTGCCGTAGCGAACGGTCGATAGCTCTTCCGTTGTAGCTTCCGACGGCTGCTGCGATGGTGTAGCTCCTACCGCAATGTCAGTCGCGACATAGGTTGCACTTCACAGGTGCGAGGCAACAGAACGCGCACCTCTACTACAAGAAGAGAATTTGCAGTTCACAGTTGAAACTGAACCGATCCAGGTATTCTCTCAAAACTTGATTGACCCGACCCCTGGGGGGGCAATCACTTGCCCCGTATGATTATTGGGAGTCGTCAAGTCAGCACTGCGCTTGTTTCGTTATCTATTATCGGGTCCGGTCTGGCATTGGCCTGCGCCGCTGAGACTGACGGTCAGGGGTACTACCCCGCCGGCACGGCGTCGATGGATCCGAACGCGGGGGGCGCGGCGGCGTTACCGCCCACCCCACCGAACACGGGCGCGGGTGGCGCAACATCCCCGGTGGGCCCGGTGTCGACTATACCGGGTGTCCCCTCATCCGTGGTCTCCCCGACCCCGACTTCATCCGTGTCGGTCCCGGCCATGGTCCTTCCTAACCCACCGGCACCGGCAACGTTCGTGCTTGAGACAGCGATCGCTGGCAAGACGCCCTCAGTGGACACTAACGCCGACGGTACACCCGACGGGATCTCTATCGACACTGACGCCGACGGCGCGATGGATGCTACCGCCGTCGATTCGGACGGCGACATGAAGTTCGACAAGCTCATTCGTGATCTCAACAGCGACGGCGTCTTCGAGGCGGTTGTAGAACTGCCTCCACAGCCCATGACGGCTGAGCCGACTGCTTGCAAGGTCGACTTGACAGTGGCCACCGCGAACTACGGAGGCAAGTACGGGAACAAGAACTCTGGCGCAGTCTGGGTCACCGACGAGGCGGGCATGTACGTCCGGACGCTCAAAGCATGGTCGAAGGCTCGAGCAAAACACGTTCAGAAGTGGTTTGCCGCGTCAAACAATGACAGGACCAACGCTGTCTCCACTGCATCGCTGGGCGCGATGCAAACCCACATGGTAACGTGGGACTGCACTGGCAGCGATAATACCACAGTGTTGCCGTTCGGGAAGTACATCATGCACTTTGAGTTCACCTCGAACAACGGCACTGGTCCTTACCTCCCCATGACATTCGAGCGCGGAGCCATGGCGACAGAAGTGGTGGTGGCTAGTCCGGTGATGGGCCCCAAGGGTGAGGATAAGGGGTTCCCCATGGGCGGCACGCTCAAGTACTCACCGACGATGTAAGCGAGTCATCGGGCTTAATGCCCCAACGACCTCGAACCCGCGGGCGCTTCAGGCACCGCGGGTTTCATCGTTCTGAGCCCACGCGAACGGCCCATCGGTCTTTCCGCCGGCCGTGCCCGCAGGCGCCGCGTGTGAACGCCGGCGGACTGGTCTTCGCGAACTTGAATGCCCGCATCCTCACTTCGTCGTCTGTTCCAGCAGCACCTTGAGACACGCGAGGTCCTTGCGATTGGCCCGGGCCATCGCCGCCGCCATAAACGGGGCAACCATTTGGGAGAAGCCGCTGGGCTCGCCGCGGTTGCGAAGCGTCATCCGCGTGCAGTCTTCACCCGCGGCTTCCCAGGTGTACGTCGTCTCCATTGGGAACGGCCCTGCTGCAGTGCGCATAACCAAACGCGCGCCTGCCCCGTGCCCGTCTCCACGTACGACTTCAGGCTGCCGAGGAAGTGTTTCCAGCCTTGGGCTACTGCGTCCGGCGCCAGGCCCTTCCAACCGGTGTGTTCGAACGAGACCACCGTGGCTCCGCCTGCTTCAGCAAGCCGCCAGATCAGCGACGTTCCAATCCAACTCGGCATGTCGTGAGTCACGCAGGCCCAACGCACGCATGCGTTCGGGGTCGTTTCGTCGATGCGAAAGCCCATGTTCACAGGGTTGCCGTCTTTCACGAAGCGCAGAGCGGCTACCCCACCCACTCCCTCCGCGACCTCGGCGACCGCGTTCCACCACCCGCGGTACCCCGACTGAAGCGTAATTGCTTCGTAGACTTGCCGCGCCTACTTGCCCCAGCCAGAACCGCGCCGTTCAGCGACCGCAGCGTCGCCCTCCCGTCGTCGTGGGGCAACCCGCCAAGGTTTTGTCGCCACGGCCGTCGGTGAGACTGGCGGCAGCTGCGGTAGGTCGCGACCGAGCTGCCAGGACTCGACCGGCCAGTGCCGCCACGCTTCGCGGTGAAGCCAGCGCAGACTCTCGCAGTCACTCACGAGCAGCCGTCGCTCTTCTGGACCCAAGACTGCCGGACCCGCGCGCAGCACGCGCTGGCGAAGACGCTCCAGCGTAGCGACATCGACGGGGACGGGGACGGGCACACGCTGCAGCCGAGCTGTTTGTGCGTTCATGAGCACCGGATCCAAGATCAAATCTCGGAAACGCGCGGTGTCATCACTCAGCGTCACAGCTCGCAGATCCTCTGCGCGCTGCGAGAGTTCGTCAGGGTGCAGCTCCGATGGGACCGCGAAGATACCCAAGCGCCGTGCAAGGCTGCCAAAACGCACACTTGAAACAGCGAGCGACAGCGGAATTGCCAGGACGAGCGGTAGCCACGCGGGAGCGAGCGGAAGCAGCAAGGTCGGCATCGCGAGCTGAAGGCACAAAGCGGACGCGACGCCGACGCAGGTCGGTAGGAGTTCGCTGCGGACGACCGCCGTTAGCTCAGTAGAGGGTTGCCGCCGCTGCGAACCCCAACGGACACTTTGGCCGAACACAATGGACAGAACGATCCGCGCGTGGTGTAGCGCGAGCAGAGGGCCGAGCAGCATGCCATAGACGAGCTCGACGAGCGCGCTTGCCACGAGCTTCGCTACGCCACCGTGCGCCCGGCGTCGCTCACGGCTCGAAACCGTATCGAGGAGCCCAAGTAACCTCGGTCCAACCAGCAGTATCACCGTCGCTGCAAGGAGCGCAAGTCCGGTACTCGAGGTGGAGGCCGGGCCCTGTCCGAGCCCGGCGAGCAAAGCCCCTACCCCCACGAAGACGACCCAAACCAAGCCAGAGATGTAGGCCCCCGCCCCGACAAGCATGTGGATACGGCTCATCGGCGCCAGCCCCTGCGCCAGCGCTATCCGGAGGTGCTGCAGGTTGCCTTGGCACCAGCGGCGATCGCGGGCGATGTATTCGGGAAGAGTTGGCGGTAGCTCTTCGAAACTTCCGTTCAAGTCTGGGGCGATGCGGACCTGCCACCCCGCGCGACACAAGAGCGCCGCCTCAACAAAGTCGTGACTCAGGATGTTGCCACCAAGAGGTGGCTCTCCGGCGAGCGTTGGCAGCGCGCAGCAGTCGAGGAACGCCTGAACACGAACAATCGCATTGTGTCCGTAGTAGTTCCCGTGCTCGCGGGCCCACCATGAGAGCCCCCAAGTGAACAGCGGTCCCGTTGTGCTCGCGGCGAACTGGTGTGCACGCGCCAGCCACGTCGAACCCCGATGCAGCGTGAGCGGCGCCTGGAGCAACGCGAGCTTCGGATGTCGTTCCATGCGCCGCACCAGCTCCACCAGAGTTGCGGCCCGCATCAGGCTGTCGGCATCGAGCACAACGGCGTACGTGTAGCGGTCGCCCCAGCGCTCAAAAAATTCTGCGATATTGCCGGCCTTTTGCCGGTCGTTCCGAGCCCGCCGGCGATAGTACACCGGCACGCACTTCGGCTCGCCACCGGCGACGCGCCGGAACGCGCGTTCTTCGTCTGCCGCACGTTCTGGATCGCGAGAGTCGCTGAGCACAAAGATCTCGAACGCCTCCCCACCCGGGGTTGTCGAGAGTTCTTCCCGCATAGCGGCGACGGCTGCGAACACCTGCTCTGAGTCTTCGTGATAGATCGGCATGACAAGCGCACTGCGCGGCAAAGTCATGGGTGAGCTGGAGTTCACGCTGCCGCGCAGCTCGGGCGGCCCAGAGCCAAGGCGCACTAGGAAGCCGTATAGGGCGGTGAAGAAACCGATCGCTGCCCCCAAGAACAACACGGCGTAGGCGCAAACCCAGCCGACTTCGAGCCAAGTGAGTCCGCGCTCCGCGAGGAGTCGCGTAAGCAGCGTCACCGCGACGCCGCAGAGCAACACGGGAGGGAGCAACCCGCACAGCCAGCGCGGGACGCGGGCGCCCAAGAGCGCCTGAACGCGGAACTCGGCCATCTTCGGCGATGAGCCGGAAAAGGGGTCCCCGAACAGCTGGACCGCACCGCGGGCGCTCTCCGGCGCAGCCAGGCAAGCTGCCGGATGAGCCTCAAAGAATGAACGTAGCCACAGCGAGTCCACTGCCCCGGTCCGGTCACCAAACAATTCGTGCAGGTACGTCTCGTAGCGCTGTTGCGCGAGGGCGACGGCTGCCTCCGGCGTTACCGCCATTGCCTGTTGCGGGCACGCGTCGACGATTTCAGAGGCTAGTTCGACAAGGCGCGCCTCATCTTTCAGGCCGAGCGCGCGCAGCCACTCCACCACGCGTCGCGCTGGGCGCTGGGCATTGTCAGGAATGGCGCGAACACCACTAGCGCCGCTCGAGTCGAGCAAGGCCGCGGCCCCTTCGATGTTCAAGCCGGGTGTCACTGCTTGGGTTGCCACAGGTAGCTCCAGGTTTCGGTGATGGCGTCGGCTCCTGCGCGCAAGAACGCGCGGAGCTCAACGTCCGTGGCGCCACTTGCGCTCTCTACCGCGAAGCTCGCACGGTATCCGCCCACGTGTGAGTTCGATTCAATATGTTGCTCGATAACCTTGCCGCCGGTGACATTGGTCAACAGTGCCAGCGAGCCCAGGTCGAGCTCTCGATCAGTGGTGAAGTCGACGAGAAATCTCATACCATCCTTCTCCCGGTGCATGCGCGTCGCCACGACGCGGCCGCCTGGAACCTGGCCGGGCAGGTCTGCTCCGAAATGCAGTCGGTAGCGTAAAGACAGACCGTCCGCCGGGACCGCGTCCGGGACCCAAGCCACCGCGATGTTGTCGTCAGTCTCGACGCGAGTTGCGATTTCCAAGAGCCGTACGGAGCCGGGTCCCCAGTCGCCAATCGGTTCCACGAACGCGCTCGGTCGGTCTTGGTAGCGAGCCTCCAAGTCCTGGTAGCTGTCGAAGCGGCGATCGCGCTGAAGAAGTCCGAACCCGCGGGGCGACTCAAGTCGATACGAACAGAGTGTCGTGCGATCTGGGTTGCGCAGCGGTCGATGGATCCGTTCGCCATTGCTCGCGTGCAGCGACAGGCTGTCGCTATCGTGCACCTCGGGGCGAAAGTCACTCAGGCGAGCGGGAGACTCTTCGCCGAAAAGGTACATGCTCGACATGGGCGCGATGCCGAGAATAGCGACAGGCTCGCGCAGGAACACACGCAGCTGCACATCGACCACGGTCGTCGTTCCAGGTTCGATTCGGAACGCGTACGCGCCGCTAGCGCGCCGGCTCTCGAGCAGCGCGAGCACCCAAACGAAGCGATCGCGCTCTCCGGGCCGGACCAAGAAAAACTCAGAAAATCGTGGAAACTCCTCCGGTGTTGGCTCTCCCGTATCGATTGCCAGCCCGCGCGCGGAGAGCCCATATGCTTGCCCTTTCGCGAGCGCGCGGAGATAGCTCGCGCCCTGAAACACGATCACCTCGTCTCGATAGGCGTCCTTGTTTAGTGGCGCGTGCAATCGAAACCCCGCGAACCCGAGCTGCGAGTCGGGCCGCGGGGCCTTGATTTGCCCGTAGGCGAAGAGTTCCGGCTTGAACTCGAAGGGCCGCGAGTCCATGGCGTCAGGTGTAGCCAGCACTTGCACAGCAATCGGGTCTTGATAGAAGAGGCCGAGATGGAAAAATTGCGCTTCGAACAAGCCGGGTGCACCCCGCCATAGACTGCGTTCGGGCACATAGCGGATGCTACGGTACTGGTCGTAGTTCAAGTTGCGGAGCTCAGGTGGGAGCCCGCGACGAGCTTGGGGGGCTTCCAGTCCTAGCGCGAGCTCCCTCGCGCGAGCGACGAGCGTGGCGTAGAACTTGGGGGGCTCGTTGGCTACTGCCGCCTCCGCGCGAGCCAAACCGGCTTCCTCGGCGACAAGAGCGACGGCGGCGGTTCGAGGCGGAGTCAACACCGGTGTTGACGCTTCTCGCGTGCAGGCAACGCCCGCAGCGAGTGTTCCAAATACGGAACCGATCCAAATGAGCTTTCGAAACATACTACCAGTTCTTCCAAGGACGCTGTAGCGCCTGTCACCGTCTCACTACTCGAAGGGTACGAGCTTCACAGCGACGCGATTCTTTGCCACGTTCGGTGCGTCGCGCGCTACCACCAGCGTGAGACATCACCGGAAAACTCTCAGCGTCTATTTTGGGACGCGGCCATGGCGAGAAAATCGTGACATCGATCGACACTCCTGCGATAGACTCCGCTGCGATAGACACCGCAGCGCCCTCGCTAATGGAGGGTCAATTCGTCTCTGGCGCAGTGGCGAGCCTCGTAGCCGATCGCGCCGTCGAGCACAATTGGGAAGGTCTGTTTCAGTATGCTTTCATCCGCACTGGAGTGGCGGCCACCCATCTGCTCGCCGGCCTCGAGAAAAGCCACCTCCTAGCCACGGCGGGCTCGGGTGGAGTCTGTCGAGCTAGGGCACGCGTCTACGCGGCAGTTCGCGCTCTGGTGCTCTCAACGGAACCGGCTCACCTCGCCGCGGACGCACGGGAGTGGTGGTCGTCGGGCTATGCCTCCCTGGAGCAAGCGCTGGTGGAATTACGCCGACGCTGTTCCCGCGACGACGCCGAGGTGCTGGAGCTACGTTTCTCGCGGCTCCTGTCGAGCGAAGAAATAGCGCTCGTAATGGGCCGACCTGCAGCAGAGGTCATCCAGGCCATCGAGCGGGGGCGCCGGCTCGCCGAAGAGCTGTGTGGCAAGCGCCCGCCGAGTCGTGAACGTACTCCGGAGGGTGCGCTTCTGGAGGCTTTTGCATTGGATGCGCGGCGCGTGACCGCACCACCGCGGCCGCGACACAAACCCGTGCTCGAGCTCGGCGAGGTCGTCGCGGGCCGCTACGAGCTCGAAGAGCTGCTTGGCTCTGGAGCCTTCGCCGACGTGTACCGCGCGCGCGATCGCGAAGTCACGGACCACGTCGTCGCGCTGAAGATTCTGCGCTCAGCTTCGCCGGACGCGGGCTCGGTGCGCGCTGCGCTTCGCGAGCTGCAGCTGATCGCGTCGGTGTTACATCCATCCGTCGTTCAGCTGAAGGATCACGGCTGGCACGACGCACACTTGTGGTTCGTGATGCCCCGATATGAGGGCGAAACGCTAGCGATGCGCCTGCGTCGCGGTCCACTCGAGCGTCGTGAAGCGCGAGCGATCTTCGAAGCGCTCGCTGAAGCACTGGCGGCGATGCACCGCGCAGGGGTGCTGCATCAAGACATCAAGCCGGCTAACGTGTTTCTCGCCACGCTGAACCCTAGCGTGAGCAGCGACGCGTCGCGCGGCCGAGTGTTGCCCGTCTTGCTCGACCTCGGCGTCGCCGCGAAAGACGCGGAGCTGGTGCTGGCCGGCACACCCGCCTTTTTCGCCCCAGAGGTCGCCGCGCGGTTCGCCGGTGTCCCCGATCCTTCTCCAGTGGGACCCAAGTCCGATGTGTTTTCTCTCGCGCTCACACTCCGAGCGGCGCTCGATCCTAACCCTCCTGACAAGCACATCCTGGGCACCGTGGACGCGTTCGTCGAGCATCGCGCGCGCCGAGCGCCCGAGCCTCCTGTGGCACGCGAGCTCAAGGACCTGCGAGCGAGCTTCGAGCGCTGGCTGCATTTTTCGCCCGACAGGCGCCCGAGCGCGGAGCAGTTCAGTCGCGAGCTCGCGGCCTTAACATCCGGTGAGGAACGGGCAGCGAGACGTCTGGCCACGATGCGCTGGGCGGTGCCGAGCGCCCTCGCTGTACTAGCGACGTTCGGGGCGGCCACCTATGGCCTCTCGCGAGAAGCCTCACTGCAACGCCTTGAAGCGGAGCGCGCGAGGGAACGTGCCACGGAAGCGCGAGCTCGCGTGCTCCATATGTCAGCCAGCTTAAGCCTACAGGAAGCGCGGGGACGCGACCTCGAGGCTAACGTCACGCGTCTGGATGAGCAGTATCGGCGGAGCCAGTTGACACGCGAACAACTCGCCGCGCACCTCGCGGAGAGCGGAGCCAGGTTGATAGCCTTGGACGAACGGAGCGAGCAGCAGTCGCAGCGTCTTCGCGAGCAGAGCGACGAGCTTGAAAAGCGCAGAATAGAGCTGCAAAGAGTCTTGTCTGAGCTTGAGTCAGGCGCTGCTCGGCGTGAAGAGCTGGCAGCTCAGCTGGCAGCGAGCAAGAGCACACTTGAAGACGAACGAACACAGCGGAATCTGTTGTCTGAAACAGTCTCGGCGCTGGGCGAGCAAGTCAACAACTCCGAGCTGCTGCTGGCGCGCGCTGAGCTGCGCATTCGAGAGCTGCGGTCCAAGCTCGGGGACTCAGCGACGCTCGTGACGACTGCGAGCGCATCCGCAGTTCAGAAGCGCGTCGGGTCGAACGCGCCTTAGCGCACAGTGGTTGAGATCATGGGCGCCCGTGTCTGTTGTAGGCGTTCTGTCGACACTGGGTCACATTGTGGACCCCCGGTGCGCCTAAGAAGTGGCGCGACGATTGGCCCTCGCCAGGGTTGACCTTCCATGGAAACTCGCCGAATGATCCCGTCGCCGATTTCGGCACAGTCGCGCATCGCGCGTCCTAGTCTTCAGCAAGGGTGGTCTTTAATGCGTCAGTGGTCTGCGTGCCTATTTCTGTCGTTGGTTTTGTTCGCGTGCGAGAAAGAGAAACCTAAAGAGGTCGCGCCAGCCGCGCCGGCCGCAACCCCCGCACCCAAAGCCGCTGCTCCGGCGTGCCCCGCGGTGTTCAAGGAACTCGCGAATGCGACCGGGGAAGCCACTTGTAGCTGCGCCCAGGGAACAGTCAGCGGGCCTGTGTGGGGCAGCGAGACTTACACCACCGACTCCGTCATTTGCACTGCGGCGCGTCATGCTGGCGCCATCGGTGAAGCGGGCGGCGAAGTCACGATGAAGGCGCTCTCTGGCTGCGATGCCTACAAGGGCAGCGTGAAGAACGGGGTGACGACATCGGACTGGGGGAACTTCGGCAGCAGCTTCTACTTCGTGGGCAACGGAGATGGGAAATGCGCCAAGATTGAGACGAGCACTTGTCCCGCTAACTTCAAAGCGATCCCAGGGGTGAACGACACGACGACGCTAAGCTGCAACTGCGAAGCTGCGCAGCTTACGGGCTCGCTCTGGGGAACCGCCGTGTACACGCGGGACTCGTCCATCTGTCTCGCCGCGCAGCACGCGGGAGCTATTGGCCCGACAGGCGGCAAGGTGCAGGTGAAAGCGGCGGCGGGTTGTCCAGCGTACAAGGGCACGACCGCCAACGGAGCGAAGAGCGACAGCTGGGGCGCGTATGATGGCAGCTTCTACGTCGTTGGATTCGGCGACGGCAACTGCGAACCCCTGCCCGCTGACGCGTGTCCGGCAAACTTCGCCGCAATCCCGGGAGTGAGCGATGCCACTCTTCACAGCTGCAGCTGCGTCCCGCGCCAGATGACGGGTTCAGTGTGGGGCTCGGGCATCTACACGCGGGACTCATCGATTTGCCAAGCCGCCGTTCACGCAGGAGCCATCAAGCCTGCCGGCGGCAAGGTGAAGGTGAAGGCGGCGGCGGGCTGCGCCAGCTACACCGGAACGCCCAAGAACGGCGTCACCACGAGCTCGTGGCCAGCCTTCGGGGGCAGCTTCTTCTTTGTGGGCAAGGGCAACGGCAAGTGCCAATGACCCGCGTACCTAGGGTCGTCAAGTCCGACAGGCTCTGACATTGGAGTAGTGCTGATTCACGTCTAGCGGGGGGACGTGCGCGCTCGGAGCGTCGCGGCAATGGGAACCGCGGCGCTCACCGAGCCCCGTTAGACGGCGCGAATAGCGGTCTGTAGCTCGATGACCTGCTTTTCGAGGGCCTAAGGAAGGCGAAAATGGGTCGCCGTTTTGCGCGCACGGGCGCAAAATTCCCCCAGAGAGCGCCAGCCGTCGCCCACGGAACACGCCCGCTCTCCAAATTCGATCCGTTTCACGCGGGGCGAACACGTGTAGACTGGAACTAATGGCGCACCTGAGATCTTTGGTCGGAGGCGGAGTACGAGCGACGAGCCTGCCGCGCAATGACGAGCTCGTTTCGCTGGTCGCGCCCGCCAAGTCCGGAGACTCAAGGGCGATTCGTACTCTGGTGACAGCCCTCGGGCCGAGCCTCCTTCGGGTCGTGCGCCGGGTGCTGGGCTCCGGCAACGCCGACGAGGACGATGTCACCCAGGACGCGATGTTCGCCGTATTGCGGGCGCTGCCTGAGTTCCGCGCTGAGTGCAGCGTGCTCCACTTCGCCTGCCGAATAGCAGTGCTGACCGCGATGAACGCGCGTCGGCGGCACGTAGTTCGCCGGCGCTTCACAGAGCCCGCTGGGCCCGATGAGGCTTCGACCGCCGTCTCGCTGTTACCGTCGCCCGCAGCTCGTGTTGAACAGAATGAACTCCGGGACCAGCTCCGCGAACTCTTGGCTGAGTTGCCTCTCCCCCAGGCCGAAGCGTTAGCAATGCATTGTGTGTTGGGGTATTCGATCGCGGAGACAGCCGCCGTGTGTGGTGCCCCACTGAACACAGTGCGCAGTCGATTGCTCGCCGCCAAGACGGCCCTCAGGAAACGCGTGCTTGAGGCGGGCACACTAGAGTCAGTCGGAGGCGCGCTATGAGCCAGCGTATAGATACGGTGAGCCACCGCCTCGACACGGAAGACCTGAGCCTGCTCCTGCGACGCGACGTGTTACCTGCGACAGATCAGAAGCAGCTTGAGCTCGCGTTGGACAACTCCCGAGCCGCGCGGGTGTTGCACGACACGGGCCTTGCTTTCGACGCGATGGATTGTGTGCAAACCGGAGATGATGAACGCATCGCCCGCTTGGCGAGTCACGCCGTTCAAAGCTTCGGGCTACAGAAGAGCCAAAAGAGTTGGTCTCCGCCCCGAATCGGGCGGCGGTTCATCGTCGCTGCGGCTTTCGTATCCAGCGTTGCCGCCGCGGGGGTCGGTAGCTACGCGATTGTCGCTCAACAGGCACCGTTCGGACGCCCGACGTCCGTCGTCGAAGTAACGAGCCCGGTAGAGGCGCGAGAGCGCGGGAGTCGGGTACCACACGCCTCCTCGCCGGCGCCCACACCCTCAATCGACGTGATCGAGGTGCTAGCGCTGCCGCTGGCTACGGAGGACACGCCCTCGGAAGACGCGGTGCAGCTTGCGGGTGTGGGGAGGACCGCCGAGTCCGCGCGCCCGCGGGTTTTGTCGGCTGAGGGGCTGTTTTCCCTTGCAAACTCCGCACGGCGAACGGGCGATCTGGGGAAGGCTTTGAGCGCGTATGATCGCCTTCAGAGCGAGCACCCGGCTTCTCCCGAAGCCCACCTCTCGCTGGTAACCGCGGGTAAACTGCACTTGCGCTCAGGAGCCGCGCGCGCAGCGCTGCGTCAGTTTGACGCCTACCTGAAGAGCGGTGGCTCTCTCTCCGAAGAAGCCCTTGGTGGTAAGGCGCAGGCGCTGCAACAGCTAGGCTTGGCAGGCCAAGAGCGGGTCGTGTGGGAGAAACTGCTGATGCGCTTTCCGCGCTCCGTGTACTTGCCATCAGCGAAGCGTCGCTTGAATGAGCTCGCGCGGTGACCTAGCTGGGATCGCCTTTGGCGGTCTCCTGTTCTTCCTAGTATCACCGGCGTCGGCGCAAGCGCAGGACCCGAGCCCACCAGCGCCGCCTGCCCGCACGACTGAGGCCGCACCTAGCGAAGGCGCGGAGACGGTTTCTTTCACTGCCGTGACTATCAGGATCGTTGCAGGCGACGCGTCCCTCGAGGAGCTGAACACCGTCCTCATCGAGCTGCTGGGCACCGCGGGGCTCGCTGTGAATCTTGAGCGCCACGCAGAGTTCAGTAAAGAGAGCCTCGACGCCGAAGCTCCTGACGGTCACCTGCGGCTCTGGATCCAACTGCAGCCCGAAAGGGCGCGCCTCTACTTTGCGGATCCAAAGACTGCCCGCTACTTGAAGCGTGATGTCCCATTGCCGTCGGGGCTGAATGAGCTGGGGCGGGAAGCTATCGCCCAGGTGGTGCACTCGTCGGTCGTCGCCTTGCGCGACGGGGATCCCGGGCTGAGCCGTGCCGAAATGAGTGACGCCATCCGTGCGGATGCGGAAGCCGCCACGCATGGCTCGACGGCTGCCTCAGGGGTTACCGGGCCTCCGGCCCCCCCAAGGCGATCTGCGCAAGCTCCCCCAGACAACTCGGTGGCCCCGCGGCCCTTGGCCCCCGTGGAACCTGACTACACAGAAGATGTCCCGGACTTCCTGCGAAGGTCCAGCCTTCATGACGAGCCATGGCCTTTGGAGGGGAGCTTAGCGGCTTACTACGACATGACGCACACGGGCGGCGAAGGCGTAGCTCACGGGCCCGGCGCGCTGTTCAGCCTCGGCTTCCAATTCGACAGCTGGAGGTTCGGCATCGCCGCCCAAGGTGCATACCAGTTTCCCCACTCTGGCCGGACGCGGCTGCTCGAGGTTCAGGCGCGATCGCTACTCTTGAGCGGTGGATTACTCGCGGGCTACTGGCCGCGTAGCGGGTACACACTGACGACGCTGGTCGCCGTGGGAACCGAAGCCGTCACCTTTAGTCCCCGCGCCCTTCAGAGTCATGTGGTCACCCAGGAGGAAACGAGCGAGTTCCGCCCGATGGCGAATCTTCAGGTGTGGTTCGGGTATTGGTTCTCTAGGGTGCAGGTTGCCGCGGGTGCACAGCTCGCTATGCCGTTCGTCGATACCCACTACGACCTTCAGCGGTCAGGCAGCGCGCAACGTGAGCTCGAAGTCGCGGCGCTCCACCCGAGTCTTAGGTTAGGGGTGTGGTATCGATGACGTTCCTACTAGGCAGCTATCGGGTCAACCCTGTGAGCAACGCCTGCCTCTGGCTAGCGTTTGGGCTCGTGCTCGCCTGTACCAACAACGGCCATGTTGTAGGGGACGTTCAAGACGCGGGCCTAGGGGGACCAGGATCGAGCGGAGGGGGACCAGGATCGGGCGGAGGGGGACCAGGATCGGGCGGAGGGGGACCAGGATCGGGCGGTCAATCCACCTGCCCGCTTCCACTGCCAGCCTCACCCCTGCATCGGCTGACGTCTTTTGAGTATGACAATACGATTCGCGAGTTACTAGGGGTCACGGGTCAGCCTTCTAGGTTTCTCAGAGACACGCCCGCCGCTCCCTTCACTGGCCGCGAAGCTAAAGACAAGCCCACGCTCCTCGGCGTCAGGTCTTATCGCAACGCCGCACGCCAAATCGCCGAGTCCGCGATCCCCAATGACGGGGCTGCTGCGAAGTTGGCGGGGTGCGCAGAGCTGATTGAGGATTGCGGCAACAAGTTCATTCGTAGTTTTGGTGAGCGTGCGCTGCGCCGACCGGTTAGAACTGAAGAAGCGGCGGGGCTCCTCAAACTATTCACGATGGGAAGCAGCACAAGGGGTCTCACCGGCGGCGTTCGCTTAGTGGTCGAGAGCGTGCTCCAGTACCCGCAGTTTCTCTACCGGATAGAGGCGGCACCACCCACGGACCAGACCACTGTCACACCGACGTCCTGGGAAATGGCGTCACGTCTCTCTTACCTGATTTGGGGGAGCATGGGGGATGCCCCGTTGTTCGAAGCGGCGCGCAGCGACAACCTAAAGGCACCCGAGGACATCGCTGCTCAGGCGCAGCGCATGCTCGACGACGACCGGGCGCGAGCGCAAATTGCAGACTTTCACGCGCACCGCTATCATTACGCTGGCGTGGAGACGATGGATAGGGATCCGAAGAGCTATCCCGCTTGGCAGCCAGCCATCAGCCAGTACTTCCGCGAGGAGTCGGACCTGTTCACGACTCAGGTTGTTCTCGACCGCAACGCGACGTTTTCAGATCTCTGGACAGCGAAGTTCACCTCAATCAACGACCCGCTTGCAGCCCTCTATGGGTTACCGGCCCCCGGGGGCGGCCCTGAGCTGAGGCGTATTTCGACCGACGGGATTGAGCGCGGCGGGCTGTTCACTCAGGGCGCTTTCTTGATGGCGACCACCCCAGGCGACCGCACCTACCCTAAACGCAGAGGCTACCGAGTACTGACCGACGTGTTCTGTGAGGACATCGATGTCCCCAATGACACTCAACACGCAAATCTCGGTCTCACCTCAGGCGGCGCACCCGGGGTCGCTATGGACGACGCGAATCCTGATTGCCAGAAATGTCACCAGCGCTTGAATCAGCTGGGGCAAGGCTTCGAACACTACGATGGTTTGGGGCGCTGGCGGACAGAGGTGGATGGCTCCGCTGTGGATGCTAGCGGTGAGCTACCCACGGGGAGCGCCGACGTCCATGGAGCGTTCAGCGGAGTGATAGCCCTACAGTCCATGATCAGCACCAGCCAAGCCGCGAGCGACTGCTACGCCAGGAGCTGGGCCGCATTCGCCTACGGCTACGATGCCTAC
>JBDKJZ010000062.1:0-15845 GCA_039796375.1 Pseudomonadota bacterium | reverse complement strand
ACATTCCTGACTTCTACCTCGCGAACGGACTAGACGACTACCCGACCCACCCGCCGTATGTGCGCTCGGTCTACGCCTCCGTGAAGAAGCTGGGTTACAACGTCATCTATCGAGAAGTCCCAGGTCAGGGTCAAACCGTCGGTGACCTCGGACGCACTAGCAAGCATCCTCCTAGCAACGACGACGCGATCGCTTGGGCGTCCCGGCTCCGCCACAAGACCCTGCCGCTCTCCGCCGCCGAGCAAGCGGTGATCGCGCCCTACGCTGATGCCACCGCCGGACGCGCAATCTGTCCGGACGCGCAAAAGTTCCGCTCGCTCTCGCGCGTGGGAGGCGCGGCCGCGGGCGCGGTGCTGGCGCCCATCTTTGGAGCCCAGAACGACACTGCGCGGGTAATGGCGGCCCAAAGCGCAGGGTTATCACTGTTCGGCGACGCGGCAGCGACAGCGCTTGCTGAAAACTTGAAGGACCCAAGCGCCGATGTTCGCAAAGCGACCTTCGAGGCGCTCGGTATTCAAGCGGGCTGGCGGTCCATGCCTTCTCAGAAGGCCCTGATCGACGTCGCGACCGACAAGCTGTGGGACGCAGCAGAGCGCGCGCTGGCGGTCGCTCAACTCGGCGTTGCTGTGAAGATGCAAGTTGGGGGCTCCTTCCAAGACCCACCGCTCTTTCAAGCGCTCGTCACCCTACTCAGTGACGAAGACCTGGCGCTACGCACTGCAGCCTTCGCGATCCTCTCGCCGATCCAGGCGAGCGCCTACAAGCCAGACGCGGCGCCCGCTGACCGCACCACTGAGGCCGGCAAGTGGCAAGCGTGGCTCGACGGAATCGTGGCTAAGCAACAGTGAGTGAGGCGCCCCCGCTACCACGGGCCAAAAACAGCGCCAGCACCGCTAGCTCCAAGTACGCATGAAATGCGGCGAGCGAAAGGTACGTGGTCTGGGTCCGCAGCGGGGCTAGGTAACCCAGCGCCGGGACGGCGATCACCGTGACGGCCAACATCAACAGCGCCGGTTTCCCAAAGTCAGAGACGAGCGCCCGGTAGCTTCTGCTGAAGGTTCGGGTCACCTCGCCTCGCGTCGCTTCCTGGGGGATGGCGTGCAGCCAAACGGCGTAGTGAACCGACTGCAAGAAAGCAAAGCTGGCGACGATACCGAGCGCGAGGGTGGTGTCGTGAACACCTGGCGCCAGGGTGTCGGTCGCGGCAAACACATGTAATCCGAAGCTTGAGCGGAGCCCATTTTGGAAACCCCACCAGGCGAGCGGCGTCGTCACCAACAAGACCGCCAGACCGAGAATCAACGAGGCGACCCCTAGCGCTCGCGCTCGCGAGCCGCAGAACAGAAACGCCCATATGCCCAGCGCGACTACGTTGTGGGCGTGACCAAGAAACAAGCGAGCCTCGCTAGGCCAGACAAGAGCGGCAGCGCCCAATGCCAGCGTGAGCAAGCCAGCCGCCAGCACCCGAGAGCTTTGCCACCGAGGTACGTTTTTCAGAAGCAACCCCAGGGTCAACGCGGCAGCCACCCCCAACTCCAGCCGCACCGTGCCTCGCACCCCAGCCATTTCGAGTGCGCGCACCAAGAGCAGCAGGGCCCCGCCGCCCAGCAGCAGTGCCCGCGTGGAGCGAGAGAGCGCCGGTTTCAACACCAGGTACCGTACGTCTGCGACCAAGTGCGGCACGCCCAGCACCAGCGGCCCAAGCATCAAGAGCAGCGTCGGTGACACCACCGAAAGCACCAGCGCAATACCGGCGTGAGCCAAGAGCAGCGCCGGTATGCGCCTGCGTTTCGAAAGGAGCAAACCGCGCAGCCACGGAATCCGCACGAAGCGTAGAAAAACGGCGGTACGCACGCGATCGAGCGGCGTGAGAAAACGATCGCTGAACGTAGCCGCCGACCCAGTCATGACTAGCCGCGCTGAGAACGCCTGCGCCGCGCGACGGCGAGCCCCAAGGCCGCGAATGCCGCGGCGAATCCAGCGACGCTGCTGTTGTTGGGTGTCATCGACACGGCGCAGCCTCCGTCGTCGGAAGAGCTGGACTCGTTGTTGTCGGTGTCGGCTGGGGGTTTAGCGGACGCCTTGCTTCCGCCAGTAGCCTTGCCTCCGCCGGAGGGGGGCGCCTTATTAGGCTCGGACGGATCCGCCGCGGTCCCTTTGTCAGGCTGCGGTCGGTGACCCGCAGTCGCCGCGTCAGGCAGCGGTTGCTGGGGCGGGTCGTCCTTTGTCCCCGCATCAGGTGCGGGCTCACTAGATCCGGCGTCGCGCCCGCGGTCGGGCGGTCCACCGTCCCCGAGCTCGGATTTGCACAGGGTACACTCGTAAGTCATCGGGCCATCCGGGGTCGCCTTACTGCAAGTGTCTGCCTGACAGGTTCCGGGCTGGTTTGCCTGAGCGCCGGCGTTATCGCACGCCTTGCCCACGTCTGCCGGCGATGCGCAAGCGTCCGGCGGCGGGATGTCCGCGAAACCCGGCGCTGCGAGCAGCAGGGTCCCCAATAAGTAAGCTGCGGTCATGGTGCTGATTTGATGCACGAACTTGTCTCCGTTGATGGGCCACTACTGAGCCAAGGACACCCTCTGCAAGCACCGTGCCTCGCCACAAATCAAAGCTATTCTAGCGATCTAGGCGTGGAGTGTGCCAATCTGAGCCAACCGAGGTTGCCAATCAATCTGAGCCGAGGGTGGTCGACGACCGGATAGGCGCCTTAGTTGACCCGGCCAATGGGAGAGCGGCTGACGCCATCGTCCGCGTCGAACACTAGGCTCGGCGCTCCTCTTCTCTGATCCCCGCGCGTTGCAACGCGCTGAGCGGTTGCGCTATTGGACAGCGAACTCGCCGTCGCTCACGCGGTGTGACATCTCCCCTCATGCCTCTAGCACTCACCGAAATTCAGGGTCCGGTCGCACGATGTTAGAGATCCTGCGGCTGTGGTCCTGGGCGTTTGCGCTCACGCTAGGGTTGGAGCAGCTATTTCTGCTGGTCGCTGCTGCTTGGGACAAGCGCAAGCAGGTCGCCTACGCTGACTCGCGCTGGGTCGTGCGCTGGGCTGCCGCGGTGTGTTTCGCCAACGTGTGTACGCATCCTGCGGTGTGGTTCATCCTGCCGGAGCTACGAGAGGCGTTGGGGTGGTCCAGAGCGACCTACCTGCTCCTGTCCGAAACGTGGGCGTTCGGCGCTGAGGCGCTCTTGTATTGGTTGGTGTTCCCGACGCTCGGACTGCGCCGCTGCTTGCTTAGAGCCGCCCTGGCGAACTTGGTGTCGTGGCAGCTCGGTCAGTGGATTTTGGAGTGGCTCGGGAAGTACTAGGGGTAATCTAGAGAGGCGCTAGTAGCTTGAGCCTTCGCACATCGGTCGCTAGCCCTTTGACCGGACGCACAACGAACGCAACCCGCTAGCGCACCGGGCCCGGGTTCTGTACTTTGGCGCGTGGGGTACGAGTGACCACATTCTTGATGATCCTGGACTTCCTGGCACACGGGGCGCTCGTCGCGTTTTTGGCTGCCCTGGGCGCGTCCAGTCTGCGCCAGTGGCGTTTCGCGGCCAAGACCTCATTGACAGTCGCCGTCATCAGCCTGAGTGCCTTCACCCTGATCGTGATTGGCCTCGTCTTACTGCTCGTGAGTCCAAGGCTCGGGCTCGCCCTGTTCCCATTCGAGCATCCCGCCTTCGACCCAGCTGAAAAGGCCCGCGCCACTCAAGCGGCGATCACCCGAACGCTCAAGTCCGGCGCCCTCGCCGCGGTGGTCTCCGCTGCCAGCGGGGGGCTCTGGTTCATCACTCGCAAAACCTTGGTATTGTCCGAATGAGCCACCCGAAACCTCGCGCAGCCGCGCTTGAACCCGCGCTGGAGACACCAGCATGATCACGAAGATTGAAGACTTCTTCTCGCTTGGGTGCGGGCGGTGTGAACGTTTCGCAACGCCAGACTGTTCGACACGAAAATGGGCTACGGGGCTCTTGGCGCTACGGAAGATCTGCGTCGACTTAAAGCTGGTGGAGACAGTGAAGTGGGGTCACCCCTGCTACATGCATCAAGAGCGGAACATCGCGATCATCGGCGCGCTCCGCCCTGACTTTAGGCTAAGTTTCTTCAACGCCGCCCTGATGAAGGATCCTAAAGGAATCCTCGAACGCGCGGGGCCCAACACCCAGAACCCCGACCTAGTCCGTTTCACGGACAACTCGCAGGTCGCCGCGATAGAAGAGACCCTGCGCGAGTACCTGACAGAGGCGATTGGCTACGCAGAGGCCGGCATCAAGCCGAAAAAGGTCGCCGGTGAAATGGAACTACCGGAAGAGTTAGTCGACGCGTTGGACTCCGATCCGGAGCTCGCACAGGCATTCCGCAGCCTGACGCCCGGACGGCAAAGGAGCTACATCATCCAGCTGAGCTCCGCGAAGAAACCCGAGACACGGGTCGCACGCATCACAGCTTTTCGGGGCCGGATCCTCGGAGGAAAAGGCGCCCTAGAGCGCTGACTAGAAGCGAAGTCGCTCGGCCATATCTCTCAGCGCGCAGTTCCCTTTATGCCTTGGCAGTTTATCCTAAAAGTCGCCCTGACCACCTCCGTGATCATCGGCGTGTCGGAGCTATCGAAGCGCAGCTCGTCCTGGGGAGCGCTCCTAGCGTCGCTTCCCCTCACGTCACTCCTGGCGTTCGTCTGGCTCTATACCGACACGGGAGACACCCAGCAGGTCGCTCGTCTAGCGCGATCCATCTTCTGGCTGGTGATCGCATCGCTGCCGCTCCTGGCCATCCTCCCGGCACTCTTGGACGCTGGTTGGCAGTTCTGGCCGAGTCTGCTGGTTTCCTGCCTAGTGACGGTCGGCGTCTACTTCGCACTGTTCTGGCTGTCGCCACGCATAGGGATTCAGCTGTGACGCCGAAGCGCCTCACGAAGTAGCGGCGGACTACCCGCCACCGCCCGACGCAGGCACGCCGCCCAACAACTCGCGCCGATTCAGTTCGAGGGCCCGGCGCAAGCGCGGAGAAACGCCCAGCTTTCCATCCCCGCGCCCCGCACGAATCGGCGCAGGCGCTCCTGAATGCCCTTGCTGCACCGCCAAAAGCAGAGCACGACCCCGACGTGAACTTGAGTCCCTTACCCGACAAAGCCAGCATCGCTCCAAAGGCGAAGACAAAAGAGAGCTCAACGTCTCAGTTCGGCATGACGGTCTTTCTCGCGTCGCTGACTGTGCTCTTCTCCGCGACGCTGGCCGCGTACTGGATCACGCGCCTCAATAGCAGCGCTTGGGATGACGCCAACCTCGGGATCCCCTGGGGAATGCTGACGTCAACCGCACTGCTCATCGGAGTGAGCGCTGCGCTAGAGTCCGCCAAGCGCGCCCTCAGGAAGAACCAACAAAAACAGCTAAACAACGCGCTGAGACTCACGGCGGCACTGGCCGTCGCGTTCTTGATTGGCCAGACCGTCAACTGGGTCTCCATTCAAGAGCTGAACACCGGCACTGACACTCGACTGCTCTCGCTGTTCACGTTTTATCTACTGACAGGCGTCCACGCGCTTCACGTGTTGGGCGGCCTAATTCCCCTCGGGATCGTGCTGCACCGGGCCGCGCAGCGGGAGTACTCAAGCTCCCGCGACGACGGTGTGCGCCTCTTGACGCAGTACTGGCACTTCTTGCTCGGCGTTTGGATGGTGCTGCTTGTGACGATGTACCTGACGTAAGACCTACGTCCCGAACATTATCTTAACTCCCCGACGCGACCACCCCGGGCTCACTCACCTCAAACGACTCGCGCGAGAGCTCAGCGCCGTCCTTCACGCGGATCACAGCCGTCCACTTGCCGGGCGTCTTGATCTGACCAGTACGGCCCCAAGTGCGCCAGCGGGTTTGTTTCGCGGGGACCTTCAGCTCTACGAAGCCAACCTTCCTGCCGCTTTCGTGCTCAAAGGTCACGACGATGTCGCGCTCTTCTTTACCGGTGTTGCCCAGCTCGATGAACGCGTAGACCGACTCACTACCTGCAGTGAAGCTCGCCGTGGTCACAGGTTCGCGCTTTTCGATTGCGCTCGTCACCACCAAGCGCGAGACGCTCAGTTCCTTCTCGGGGTCGGCCGTCGGGAGGTCTCTGACCTCACGAACCTCGAGCTGCGGAGTGGCGTTCCCGGCCTGTTTCGCCAGCTGTCCGCTCACCTCAACCCCCTTCAGCATGCCCCCCTGCGGCGCGCTCTCTGCCTTGGGCGACGAAGGGGCTTCGGGCAGGCGGTCCGGGGAAATCGCGCCGGGCTGAGCCGCGGCACGGTTCGGCTCCTGGCTCAGCACCGAGTCGGCGTCCTGGCAGGCGCTCATGAGACCTACGGCCAGGGCCCAGGCCAAGCCACCAAACAACACCCGGGACGACCACACACACGTTTCAAGTTTCATTGCTTCTCTCCTGAACGCCGGGGGATTCGGCTCCGGCTTGGAAGCTAAGGTGCAGGCGCAGTGCCAGCCAAGTTTACGGCGGCAATTGGCCCTAACTCCGCTAAATCCGCCCGCACAACGCAGAAGGGCCCGTGGCCTCACGACCACGGACCCGTCGACGAAATCGCTCCTCAGCGTGTGGCTTGTTGCATCAGATGGCTCAAGCGCCGTGAGAACGCGCCTGGATCTTCTACCGGGCTGCCCTCAGCGATCAGCGCCTGATCGTACAGTAGCCCGATCCACTCGTTCACCTGCTCTTTGGAATCGGGCTTGTCGAGCGCCCGGGTAAGCCCCTGGATCACGGGGTGCCCCGCGTTCACCTCGAGCAAACGTTTCGTCTTGGGCATGTTCGGATTCTGAGCGCGCATCATACGTTCGATGTGCGGCGACAGCCCGTGATCCGGTGTCACCAGGCAGACCGGCGAATCCGTCAAGCGGTCCGACGGGCGAGCCTCACTGATGTGCGTACTCAAGACCTCCTTGAAGCGCTCGAGCAGCGGCGCGGCTTCTTTCTTCTGCGTGTCGCGCTCCTCTTTCTTGTCGGCTTCCTCGGGGAAGTCCTCGAGCTCCAGGTTGCTGTCCATCGCGGAAACGAGCGGCTTGTCCTCAAAGGTCGGTAGGCCGGCAACCGCGAACGGATCGACGGCGTCCGTCATGTACAGCACTTCAAAGCCATGCTTACGTAAGCGCTCCAAGTGGGGGCTGCTCTCCAGCTGTGTCCGGCTGCTGCCCGCAGCGTAATAGATCGCCTTCTGGCCGTCCTTCATGCGGGACACGTAGTCGGCAAGTGAGGTCAACCCCTCGGTGGTGCTGGACTCGTACCGCAGCACGTACCCGATGCGTTTCTTCTCTTTGTCGTCGTCCGAGTAGTGCAGTCCTTCCTTCAGCACTGCGCCAAAGGCCGCCCAGAACTTCTTGAAATCATCGGCTTTTTCTTTGGCCAGCTCTTCGATCGCGCTGAGCGCGTGATTGACAATCTGTTTACGTATGACCTTTACTGCCCGGTTGTCTTGGAGCAGCTCACGCGACACGTTGAGCGGCAAGTCTTCGGAGTCCACGAGGCCACGTACAAATCGCAGGTACGGCGGCAAGAGCTCTTCGCAGTTGTCCATGATGAACACCCGCTTCACGTACAAGCGAACGCCGTGCTTGGCATCCTTATCGAACAAGTCGAACGGGGCCCGCGCCGGCAAGAACACGAGGCCCGTGAACATCTGGGTGCCCTCGACCTTGAAATGCCGATGTCCGAGCGGAGCTTGCCAGTCATGCGAGAGGTGCTTGTAAAACTCCTCGTATTGCGACGCTTCGACCTCCGAGGGGCTGCGCTGCCACAGCGCGCCCGCCTGATTCACCCGCTCCCACTGGACCTCGTGGGGGCTAGGTTCTTTTGTGGTGTCTTTGGCCCCGTCTCCGTCATCACCTTCGGCCGTGACGACATCGTCCGCGTCGTCGTCTTCCGAAGCGCTGGGCTTCGGCATTTCAATCGCTTGCCCGATGTAGTCAGAGTAGCGCGAGATCAGCTCCCGCAGGCGGTAGGGATTGGCGAACTCTTGGTGCGCCTCCCCCAAATGGAGGACGATATCCGTGCCCGGCTCCTCCCGCGTCGCGGGCTCCACCGTAAACGAATCCTTGGCGTCCGAGGCCCAGCGATGAGCGCCCGCAGTTCCGGCGGCTCTGGAGACCACCTCGACGGTGTCAGCAACCAAGAAAGCACTGTAAAAGCCAACGCCAAACTGCCCAATTAATTGCAGATCTTTCTGCTGTTGGGCCTGCTGCAGCTTGTCGATAAACTCACGCGTACCCGAGCGCGCGATGGTGCCTAGATTGTCAATGAGGTCGGCCTCGGTCATGCCGATTCCGTTGTCCGAGATGGTGAGCGTCTTCGCGTCAGCGTCCGCCGAGATCCGGATATGGAACTCGGTATTTTCGGACAGTAGCTCGGGCTCGCTCAACCCGCGGAAACGGCGCTTATCGATGGCGTCGGCCGCGTTAGAGATCAACTCCCTCAGGAAGACCTCCTTGTGGCTGTATAGAGAATTAACGACCAGGCGCAGGACCTGGCTGACTTCCGCCTGAAAGCGGTGCGTTTGAGTTTCGCTCATTAAGTATTGGCTCCGAGTAGCCCTCTACGGGGCCGGCGCAAATTCTCCACTTTTACGAGCGCGTCAACCCCCGAACGCCCAACGCACACGGCTTAGACGGCCCAACCTTCAGGCGCAGCCTGTCCGGTTGGCTTGTCGCGCGTTCCCACCATCTGAGCCGAACCCCAAAATAAAGTGGGTCCGCCGCCTGGTTGGGGCCCCTCGGGTGCACGCGGCTCTACCCAACACGACCGTGGCGACCTTCGCCACGACCTCCCCGCGGGGCGACGTTCCCCGCGGTCTCCATCCCAGTCGCCCCCCTTGCCCCGCGGGGCGACTTTCGCTAGCCGTCTCGCCCTGGCTCCCGTAGCATCCGCCTATGGCGAAGTGCAGTTGGAAAGTGTGCAGCAGTTGCCGGAAAGAGATCGGCTTCTCTACGGTCTTCTACCGCTGCAGCGTCACGACCTGCCAAAGCAAGCGGACCGGCCTGTTCTTCTGCTCGATGCCGTGCTTCGAAGCCCACTTGCCGATGATGCGCCACCGAGACGCTTGGGCCGAACAGGAGCGTTCACCCACCGAAGCCCAAGCCGCCGCGGAAGAAAAAGCGGAGCAAGAGAAACAAAGCCGCGCAGACGAGGAACGGCAAGGCTCAGCGGGCGGCGAGGCCAATCGCAGACGCATCGTGAGCGCTCAGACCGGTGAGCTTGTGGAGAACACCCAGGAACCCCCCAAAGAGGTCCTGGTCGTCACGAGCAAGCTCAAAGCCTACGTCAAGGCGCGTTCCGGCATGAATACCTCCGACGGGGTGGTGAGCGTGCTCTCCGATCACCTTCGGCGCTTGTCCATCTTAGCCCTGCGCCACGCCGCTCAGGACGGGCGCAGAACCGTCATGGACCGAGACTTCGAAGCTGTGCTCAAGGACTTCAAGTAGCAGCAGCTCCGCGCCCCCCGCCGCGTCACGCGACGTTTTTATCTAGCAGACTGCAATCGTAGTAGCCCAAATCAGCCTCACCGCGTCCGGACTCACCGCGTCCGGACTCACCGCGTCCGGACTCCAGCGCCTCCAGGGCGTGGGCGCCGTCGCCCAGCGCCGCGGCGACCGCGACCCCTTTGAGCGTTAGCTTGAGGCGGCGGGCGTCAAGCATTCCGCGCTTTTCCAGGTCCGACAAGGTCGCGAGCGCGCTGTAGACGCTCAGCCCCGCCTCCTCGGAAATAGAAAAAATATCAACGATTTCCGACTCCCGAGAGAGTTCGAACACAGCGCGAAGCACACGGGCACGAGGGGTAATGAGTGTCATGCGTTCAGTACTAGATCAACTACTGATAACCCGTCCAGTTTTTGCTAAAAACCCGGGACACAATACGTCCGCGCCGGAACCGAGAGGGGCGCTCGCTCGCAAATTTGGCCAGAAACCCACACCCCCGGTGACAATTCGCCTAAGGCTCACCATGTTCCGCCCCTCCACGATATGAGCTGCGCGCATTCCCTCGCCCCAATCCTAGAGGCCGTCTCCGAGGCGGTGGTCCTCGTGGATCCGTCGTTGGTCGTCGGGGTCGCCAATACGGGCGCCCAGAACTGGTTCGGCCGCAACCCGACCGGCGAGTCTCTAAAGTCGCTGCTGCCGCCTGACCAACACGCAGCTCTGACTGAGTTGATCCAAAGAGCGAAGATCGGCGGTCAACCGCACTCGGCGACGCTGAACGTGATGAGTCAGTGCGGCCACCGAAGCGCCCGGCTGAGGGTGACCAAGGGCCAAACCCAAGACCAGATTTTTTATACCCTCTGCTTCGCCCTGCCCTGCGCGTCCCCGGCGGAGGACCCACACGAGATCAAGGATCGTTACCGAACTCTGCTCGACGCGGCTTTTGAGGGGATCTTCATCCACGAAGGGGGGCTCATCTTGGAGGCCAACGCGGCGGCCTGCGAAATGACCGGCTACAGCCGGGATGAGCTGCTTGGGATGCGGGTCGCTTTGCTCTCCGCGCCGCACGCAGGAGCCGAACCCACTGAGCAGGGTCGAGCTCTCGCGGCTGGAGAAGACGACGAGTTTGGTCCGATCGAGTTTGTCGGCGTGGCGCGGGATGGATCCACAGCGGAAATCGAGCTACTGAACAAGCCCGTGGTCTACGAAGGCCGGCACGTGCGCATGAGCGCATTTCGTGACATCACCGCCCACAAGGCGAATGAGCGCGCGCTCAAGCGACGGGTCGAATTTGACGACCTGATGACCAGTATCTCTGCAGACTTCATCAACCTGAAGACCTCGGAGATCGACGCCGGGCTGAGCGACGCACTACGCCGTATCGCCGAGTTTGCCGGAGCCGATCGCAGCTACGTCTTTCGTTTTCAGGACGGTGAACGTCAGACCACACACCAGTGGCTGCGCGCAGGGGCACCGCCGGTCAAGCCTGAGCTCGAGTCGACACGCAAGGCGGACGACTCGTGGAGCATGCAACACTTCAAGCAGTTCCGTCCAGTGTGCGTCTTCGACCGCTCGGCGCTCCCGCCAGCCGCCAGAAACATGCAGCTCGAACTCGAACATCAAGGGGTCGTGTCCTGCGTCGCGATCCCGATGGTGTTTGAGAAACGCATCATCGGGATCGTCGGGTTTGATACCCTGACTGAGCAGCGCAGTTGGTCAGATGAGACGGTCCAGCTGCTACAAACAGCGGCGTACGTCTTCGCCAGCGCATTGGAACGCAAGCAGACTCAAGAGGGTCTAGAGCGCACCGTGCAAGAACGCACGCGTCAGTTGCGGAACAAGCAGCTGCAGCTCGCTCGGTCGGAAAAACTTGCGGCGCTCGGTCAGCTCGTGGCGGGCGTCGCCCACGAGATCAATACACCACTCGGCGCCATCAAAAGTAACAATGACACGCTGGTGCGCGCCACTCAGCGCTTGAAGGAACAACTGTTCTCTCCTTGCGGTTCCTCCAACCCTGTCGCGCCCAAAGACCGCGTCGATTCACTTTTGGCGATAGCGCAAAAGGTGATCGCAGTGAACACTGAGGCGATTGAGCGTATCGTCTCGATCGTCGGGGGCCTGCGCAAGTTCGCCCGCCTCGATGAAGCAGAAGTCGATACGGTCGATCTGCACGATGGGATCGAAACGACGCTAACCGTGGCGAACCACTTGCTGCGCAATCGGATCAAGGTCGAGAAACATTTCGGCCCGTTACCCCAAGTGCAGTGCTACCCGAACCAGCTCAATCAGGTGTTCATGAACTTGCTGGTCAACTCCACCCAGGCCATCCAAGGCGAAGGCACCATCACCATCACCACTCGGCAGGTGGGCGAGCAAGTCGAGATCTTGTTCCAGGACACCGGCTGCGGGATCTCTAGGGACGCACAGGACCGGATCTTTGATCCGGGCTTCACCACCAAGGGCGTGGGAGTTGGTACGGGCCTAGGGCTCTCAATCGTGCACCAGATCGTCGACGATCACGGCGGCGAAATCGAGGTCAGCAGTGAGCTCGGCAGGGGCTCCACGTTTCTGTTACGGTTGCCGCTGACCTTGCCTGTCCGAGCTCCATCGAGCCTGCCCGCGTCCCAACGCGCCGAAGCGGTCTGAACCCACGCCGTCAAAGAGATCAGGATCATGTCTCCAGATAAACTACGTTCCGTCGAACTGGAACAGGCGATCGACGCCCTGGTCTCCAGCTATGATTCGCCTGAAGAAATCAACAACCTCGAGAGCGCAGCGCTGCCCAACAGGCGCCAGGTCATCGACGCCTACAACCACTTGGTGCCGTCGATGTTCATGGGGTTCTACAGCACGCGCAGCCTCGACCGGGCCAACCTCCGCTACTCTCTAAGCGAAGCCCTGTACCCCGCCTACGAAATGTTCGTCGACCAAATACAGCGCGCGTGCAACTACGAAGAACGTATGGGCCGCCGCGAACCGCACTCCGCGGATTGGGGCGAAGAAGTCGTGCTGCGCCTGTTTCGGCAGCTCCCCTGCCTTAGACGCTGTTTGAACAACGACCTGCTTGCGGCGTTCGACGGCGACCCGGCCGTGCAAAGCATCGAAGAGGTGGTGTACAGCCTGCCCGGATTGCGCGCGATCACCGCGCACCGGGTCGCCCATATATTGCACACCTCAGGTGTTCCGATGCTGCCTCGCATTATCGCGGAGCACGCCCACAGCGAAACCGGGATCGATATTCACCCTGGTGCCAAGATCGGCGATCGTTTCTTCATCGACCACGGCACTGGGCTCGTGATCGGCGAGACGACGGTCATCGGCAACAACGTCAAACTCTACCAGGGGGTCACGTTGGGAGCGCTCAGTATTTCGCGCCACCAACGGACGCAGGACGGCGTCGCAGTGAAGCGGCACCCGACCCTCGAAGACGACTGCACCATCTACTCGGGCGCCAAGATCCTCGGCGGCAAAACCGTGATCGGGCGGGGCTCGGTGATCGGCGCCAATGTATGGCTGATGGAGTCGGTCGCTCCGGGGACGCGTATCATGGGGCGCGACCAGTCCTAGCTTTGCCATTTCGGGACGATCACCCGAGCCGAAATGGGGTCGTGCGGGCGGCGATTGTCCCTGATCGCCAGGGACTTGGCGCCCGCTCGGCCGACAGCTGCCTCTTTCCCGCTACTCCTTCCGTCGCGAGGTGCCGTTGACACTCACGTGGTAGCGAGTTTCGACGAAGACCTTTGGTACGGCTCCGACGCCAAGAGCGAGCTAGCTGCGGAAGAGAAGGCCGCCAAGAGCGTCGCGGCTCAGGTTGGGCGCATCATCGGGACCAAGCCTTTTCCTATCGCCGCCCAGCGCCTCAGCGAGCTAACTCGAAACGCTGACACCCCTATCGACCCTGTGGTCGCCGTCTTAGAGAGCGATCCGGCGCTCTCCGCGCGATTACTTCGTTTGGTGAACTCGGCGGGCTTCGCGCTCAGAACCTCGTGTACCTCCGTTCGACACGCGGCCATGCTGGTTGGCAACAGGCGACTGAATCAGGTATCGACGACCGCAGCCATCCTGGACATGTACGACTCCAGCACGGAGATGGCCGCTCAGGTGCTTGAGCATGCGACCATCGTAGGCGCGCTGTGCCGCTACCTTGCCGGACACTTGGGGTTGCCGCCGGACGAGATGTTCACCTGCGGCTTCCTCCACGATATTGGCAAGCTCATGTTGCTCGAATGCGAGGGGGAAGCTTATCGCAAGATCCTCTCCCAGTACGCCGATGAGGCGGACACCGTCTACATCAAAGAGCGCGAGCTGTATGGCTACGACCACGCGCTGCTCGCCGGGCACGTCCTCGCTGCCTGGAACATCCCTGCCCCTGTGCCCAAGGTGGTCGCATGGCATCACCAGGTCACTCGTGCCTACGCCGACACTCCGGAAGTCGCTCGCATGGTCAGCGTGCTCCGTCTAGCGGACGCGCTCAGCTTCTCGCTATTCAAGGTGTTCCCCGAGCATGAAGTCGAGCGCCTCGCCCGCACGGAAGCCGCGTCCTATTTGGAGATATCCGAGCCTCAGCTCGCGGCGATGTGGGATCCGCTGCTGGCGCTGGCCGAGCGCGCGCGCGCCGGGTTCCGCGGTGAGCGCGAAGAGGACCTCACCAAGGCCGAAGTGATCCGGCCGCAAGCGCCGGCGAATGACAACGAACCGCGGCAGGAGCCCGCACCCGAACCCGAGGTCGCAAGCGTGCCGCGGGTGTTTCCGTGCGTGGTTTGCGGCACAGGCACTTTCGCGAACACCTGCGCGGTCTGTCACGGCTATGTCTGTCCTAATCACCAGGGTCATGGCGACGAGTGGTGCGCACTCTGCCAGGCCGAGTACCGGGCGCTAGAACTCAAGCTGCCTTCGTGGACATTTGCCGCTCTGGGAAGTGCGATCGGAGCCATGTTTGCCGGGGGGGTCGTCGGGGCGGCAGGGGCCGTCTCAAGTACTCTGGCCGACATCCTGATCGCGCCGGGCCTGCTGGCCCTCGCCGCAGCGATCGTCCTCGGCTCTTGGCATCGCTGGCTGCGTCGGTTGTGGCTGATGCGAACCGCGCCTGACCGCGCTGGACTGGCTCCGGCGCTGTCGAACGCCCGAAACAAGAGTAGTGAGACACTCCTTGCGATGCCCGTTTCGAAGCGCATCGTGAACGCCTTCAACCTGAATCAGCTCGGTCCAACAGTTGAGAGAGTCGAAGCGGGTAGTAGTGGTCTGAGCCTTCGAGCCCCCCCAGCCGATGACCCATTTGTTAGCTCACTGCGCCCACACGCTCGACACTCGGGCCCTCCCTCGTCCCAGCCCGAAGCGGCCGCACCCTTCCGCATGCCAGCGCTAGCTCCCGCTCCCATAGTGCTCCCGATCGCCGAACCGAACTCGGCTCCCGATGGTGCCAATGTGGAAGCCGCAGTGGACCCCGAAGTGTCCGTTGCTAGGACGCTCGAGCCCGCAGTCGGCGTCCCGGGTGGCACAGTGCTCGATCGAAACGCGCCCGAAGACGACCCTGACGACCTGTTTGGCTCCGTCTTGGCAACCGACGACTCCGACGGAGCGAACTCCGACGAGGCGCTCGATGCAGCTCCGAACTCCGACGAGGCGCTCGATGCAGCTCCGGCAGCGCTCGAAGAGAGCGTTGGATTTGACGAAGACTCTTGGTTCGACTCCCCTCCGGACGTGCAGTCCTCTGACTTACCTCCGGACCCACAGTCGTCACCCGCAGACACGGCAGACGGGCGCGCACCCGGTGGCGAGATCGTCGCAGGACTGGTGCTCGATGAACCCTCGGTGGACCAGAACCTAACCGAATTCACCACTGAGCCAGATTTCGAAGGCCCTGCTACGTTTGGCGGCTTGGAAGACTCCCTAAGTGCTGTCGATTCAGCGCCTGATAGTTCCTCAGCCCCGCCGTTGTTTTCCGAAGCGGTCCTTAGCCATCTCGCCCCGGTGTCAGCGCCCGCTGAGGGCGAATCCGCGCGAATAGACGCCGAACTGAGCGGGCTAGAACCCACGTTCCGAACCGCCGAGGCGTGGCGCTCGGTGGAAGCGCTCCAGACTGCAGCCAACGGGTGGTAGGCCTGTTTCGCTTAGGCTCCTGACAGTTTGAACTGCTTGCTATTTCATCGCGTCTAACCCAGACAAGACACCCGGGTGGGCCGTCGTCCGCCAGAGACTACGAGGGAACGTGATGAAACGAATTGGGTATAGCTGCACCGTCGGTCTGAACATTCTGCTGCTCTGCGCGACTAGCTTGGCGCAGCCATCCCCGAGCGAGGCGAAGGAGGCGCCACCGGTCCCCTCCACCGAGCCCGCTGCGGGTCCCGCTACGGAAACCGTCCCCGACGCCCGCGCCCCTGAGCCAGCGAAGGATGAAGCTGCGGCCAGA
>JBDKJZ010000061.1:0-15856 GCA_039796375.1 Pseudomonadota bacterium | reverse complement strand
CCGTCGAGGTGAGCAAGCTTGGGTGTGGGGTCGAGACACTATTTCTTCCCGGCTAGGCTCTTGCAGGCAGCGTGACCGCCGTGCCAGGCAAGTAGGTGGGGCCGGAGAGCACCGCACGGCTGCGCGTCGGTGCGCCAGCCCCCACTGCGAGGCTCAAACGTTTGGGCTCTAGTGAAGCAGACCTTGGATTCCAGGCCGAGCGATCCGGACATGGCCGCGACCCTAGCGTAATCCGGCACCCGACAGAAGGGTCCGTTGCCCTTGGAAATCCGACGTGCTCCTAGAAGGGGTGGAGGCGCAGGGAGGGCCGCAGCGGGTAGGCGAGTCAAACTCGACGCCTACCAGTACAAGCCCTCATACCCGGGCGCACTACGCAACGCTTGGATGTTCACCAAATCCAGAACTCTTTGTTCAGAATTCCAGTTCACCTCTGCCCACGTCTCGGGCTGCAGCCGGTGGGTGACGACCAGCACATCGGCCCAGTCGACGACTTCCTGTAGCTCGGCGCACATCAGCTCGCTGAGGTGCGGAATCGCTTGGAAAGCGAAGCTGCGGTTGGCGCCGACCAGCGCCTGCGGCGAAAGGTGCGCGTCGTAGACCTTGACCGGGTGTCCCTTGCCGCAGAAGACCTCGACGCAGCTGACGATCGGGCTTTCACGCACGTCGTCTGTCCCTTCCTTGAACGCGAGTCCGATGATGCCGACCTTAGGGCGGGCCTCGCTGACCACGCGCTTGATAAGCTGGTCGATCTGGTCCTTGTTGCTCTGAAGCGTGCCATTGAGCATGGGCAAAGGGGTCGCCGTCTCGCGCGCCTTATCGCAGATCGCTCGCAGGTCTTTGGGCAGGCATGAGCCGCCGAAGGCGAACCCCGGTTTCAGGTACCTGGGGGAGATGTTGAGCTTCAGGTCGGCACAGAACACGTCCATCACCTGGTGGCTATCGACGCCAAGGGTCTTGCACATCAACCCGATCTCGTTTGCGAACGTCACCTTCAGCGCGTGGAAACAATTGTCGGCGTACTTGATCATGGCCGCGACGTCGGTCGTGACGAAGAACGTCGGCGCGGAGATCCCTGGGTACATCCGCTTGCAGACTCCTTCCGACTTCGAGTCGGTCGCGCCAAAGACGATCTTCGGAGGGTGGTAGAAATCTTCGACCGCGACGCCCTCGCGCATAAACTCAGGGTGACAGACGTAGCCAATCCCCTGCCCCATCTCGCGACCGCTTGACTTCTCTAGCGTCTCGACCATCGACCTGTGCACATGAGGCAGACTCGTGCTGCGAGTCATCACCACGAAGTGCGGCGCGTTCAACTTAGCGACGAGTTCACCGATCTGGGCGGCAACGGCCTCGAGCTGGATGCTGTTGACACCGCCCGAGCGCGTACTGGGGGTGCCAACGCAGATCAGCGCGATGTCGCTGTTGCGGACTGCCTCCTCCGGGTGGATCGTCGCCCGGAGTTTGCCCGCCTTCACTGCCTTGCATAGCAGCGCCTCAAGCCCCGCCTCAGCGATCGGTGACCGACCTGCGTTGATCAGGTCCACCTTCGCCTGCGACACATCGCAGCCGATCACGTCGTGACCGAGATCGGTCAGGCCCCCGCAGGAGACCGCGCCGACATACCCGAGACCAAAGACGCTGATACGCATACTCGACTCCGTGGACCCGCCTATGCGGTCCTGTTGTTTCGATATTTGGTCACCTTCAGCCCACGCGCAATGCTCGTGTGGATCTGCTCCACCATATTCTCAATTGTAACCTTTTCACGCATCATTCGCCGAGCGTTCTGGCCAAGACGCTGGCTTAGTGCACCGTCCGACAGCAGGCGCGCGACCGCCGATACAAGCGCATGTTGATCTCCGCGCTTGAAGCGTAGGCCAGTGTGCTCATGCTCGATGAGCTCGGCGTCCGCCCCCCACTCGTCGGCGATCAGCGTTGGACGGCCAAATGCGAGACTTTGGTTGATTGCCAATCCGACGGAGCCCGGATAGATGTTCACGTCCGCTAGCGCGATCCACGGGTAGTCTTCACCCTCTGGCACGCGCCCGGTGAACAAAATTCGCTGGGGGTCGAGCTTCGAGGCTCTGGCCTTCAGGCTCTCCAGCAGCGGCCCGGTCCCTACCAATAGCAGCGTCAAACGCGGGTCGAGCGCTGACAAATTTGGCCACGCATCGAGCAGATCCGCGTGTCGTTTCTCGGGGTCCATCCGCCCGATGCACTCAAGGACGACCTTTCCGTCCAACCCATGCTCACGCCGAAGCTCAAGCGCACGCCGCTCGATCGTCTCAGTGTCATTGAAGATGCGACGGGTATCGATCGTGTTCTGGCACACGACCGTCTGCTCCAGCGGGTATCCGAGCCGGGCCAGCTCCTCAAGAGACGACTTTCCGTATAGAATCAGCCCATCGAAACGTCTGAAGAACCTGCGCTTCACGATCGACATCACCGATGCCAGCGCCGAATACGAGTGGACCTTGCTCCAACCAAGGCACGGCAGACCCAAGCTGTGGCACAGCCTCGGAAGCATCCACGCGCTGGACGATCGCGGGTTGCCGGTTAGCACGACGAGATCGGGGAGCTCCGCTTGCACGAGCTCCTTCGCGCCCGGCCACCAGACAAAGGACGCGCCGGCGCGCTTGTACCCGACTTCGGGCATGTGGCGAAAATAGTCCCGCTTGCCCCCGCCGTACGCGCCGCCGTCTGACATCCCCCCAAGAACCGTCAGTTCGTACAGCCCCTCGAGTCGCCCCCGCTCAAGCAGGCTGTCGAAGATCGGCAATCGGTAGTGCTGAATCGTCGGCTGGAAGATCCACACCCGCGCCAAGTGTTTTCCGGCCCCGCTACCTTTGCCTGGCTTGAGTGTCTGTTCCGTCATCAACATCGCCACCTGGCTACGAACGAGCCAGCTCAGCCCACGCTGTGGACCCTAGCACTTCTCGCCCGCGGCCGTGCAACCGCCGACAACCCCGCGGCCCAAGCCGGCGACCGCGCTAGGGGTGGCAGCGAATTCACTGCGCTTCGCTGAGGTCGCTCGGGAGCACCTTCTGCACCACTGCCCAGATTTGGGCGCTCAACGCTTCGACGCTCTGAGCGGCATCCAGGTGCACGATCACGTCCCCGGGACACAAGGACTCAGCGCGCAAGTAGCGCTCAGCGAGCCGTGCCTGGAGCGCGTCCACCTCGAAGATCTCCGGCTCGCCTGCCCTTGCAAGGCGCCGCTTCGTCGCAAGTGCGGCGTCAATGTCCAGCACCAACGTCAGGTCGGGCCGTACTGCGCGCGAGTTAATCGCGGACAACCAAGGAAGTGCGCCGATAGGGTCGTCCGAGGTGAGCGACTGGTACGCGAGGCTCGACAGCGAGTAACGATCGCTGACGACGATCTCGCCGCGGGCAAGCGCGGGCAAGATCAGCGCGTCGTTGTGATCCATGCGGTCCGCCGCGAACAGCAGGGCCATCGTCTTCCAGTCCGGCGCGCGGGCACCCCCTTCCGCATTGACGACCATGCGGCGCTGCAGGGCGTGGCGGATCAACGCTCCGATTGGGCCGGTCGTAGGTTCGCAGGTAGCACGGGTGCGCAGACGACCCGCGCGCTGCAGCCGCTCGTGCAGCAGCCTCGCCTGCGTGGTCGTGCCGCTACCGTCGATACCTTCGAGGACGATAAACCGTCCTGAGCTCATGCTCGCCCCTCTGCCTGCGTCGAAGGCCTCAAGAGGCGGTTGTCTATCAACCGAGTGGAACCCGCGAACACCGCCAAAGCGACCAGCACTCGCTCCTGTTGCTCGTCAGGGATAGGGGCGCTGAACAACGTCAGCTCCTCCGAGTCCGCGACCTGCACATAGTCCAACACCAGACCGGCTTCGCTGAGCGCGCGCCCACAAGTCGATTGGAGCTTCTCTGGGGATCGCTCCCCCGCCGCAAAGACCCTTTCAACGGCATCCAATGCCCGTGGGATGCTCGCCGCGGCTTCCCGCCAGGTGGCAGAGAGCGTTCGGTTGCGCGAGCTCATCGCCAGGCCATCCGACTCCCTCACCGTGGGGTAGCCGACGACGGTGATGGGCAAGAATAAGTCGCGCGTCATACGCTCGATGATCTTGAACTGTTGATAATCCTTCAACCCGAACACCGCCGTGCAAGGCCCCGCGATCGCGAACAGCTTACTCACGATCGTACACACACCGGTGAAGTGCCCGGGGCGCGTCGCCCCACAGAGTTCCTCACCCAGCGCACCGATCGTGACCCGCGTCTGTTCACTCGACGGGTACATAGCCCCCGCCTCTGGCGCAAAGACCGCGCTCACGCCCGCTTCACGGCACTTCAAAAGATCACCGTCGAGATCGCGCGGATACCGGCTGAAGTCTTCGCTCGGCCCAAACTGCGTCGGGTTAACAAAGATTGTGGCCACCACCTGCCGAGCCAACTCGCTCGCGCGCCGCATCAGCTGGAGATGCCCGTCATGCAAGGCGCCCATCGTGGGCACCAGCCCGACCGCAGCGCGAAGCTCGCCTCCCGCGACCAGCGCCTCACGCCGCGCCTCGTCCGCGTAGCGTCGTAGCTCCTCAGGGTCGCGGAGCACCACCAAGTCGCAATTCATGGCCGACTGACCTCCCCTGCCTCTTCGGCAGCAGGCCCGTACCCGGGGGGCTCAGATGCGTCCGGGGTTAGGGTGTATTTCGTTTCGGCCCCGCCCGTCATCGCTTTCGGCGCGGGAGCAAAGGAGTGCGCCGCATCGGGGAACACGCCCGCCTTCACTTCGCGCACGTAGTTCGCCGTCGCCTGGCTAATTTGTTCACCCAGTTCGGCGTAGCGCTTAACGAACTTCGGCTTGAACTCACCAAACATCCCCAAGAAGTCATAACACACGAGCACTTGGCCATCGCAGCTTGGACCCGCGCCAATCCCAATCGTCGGCACAGAGACAGCGCGGGTGAGCTCGGCCGCGACGTCGCTGGGGACGCCCTCAACCACCAGCGCGTAGACGCCCGCCGCAACCAGCGCTTGCGCGTCAGCGAGCAGGGTCTTCTGGGCCTCGGCTTCACGCGCCTGCACTTTGAAGCCACCCATTTCGTGGACGGACTGCGGGAGCAGCCCCACGTGTCCCATCACCGGGATCCCGGCCTCGACGATGCGCCGCACCGCCTCGACGCTGCGCGCCCCGCCTTCGAGCTTGACGGCCTCCGCGCCACCCTCTTTGACTAGACGTCCAGCGGCACGCAACGCGTCCTCAGGACTCACTTGAAAGCTCAAGAACGGCATATCCGTGACCACGTGCGCGCGCCGGGTCACTCGCGCCACTGCGCGCGTGTGGTAGATCATGTCGTCAAGAGTCACCGGCAGGGTGTTGGGCAAACCCTGCACGACCATCCCGAGCGAGTCGCCGACAAGCAGCACGTCCGCTCCGGCCGCGTCTAAGAGCCGCGCGAAGGTGGCGTCGTAGGCTGTCAGCACCGCGAGCTTCTCACCGCGCGCTTTGGCGGCACGCACGTCGGGGGCGGAGATTTTCTTCATGGGCGAAGCAACGATAAGCGTCGTGGCCCGCTTCCGCAAGGTCCCTTTGAAGGCGCCCCGGGGCAGCAGAAAGCGCACAACTCGATCCGCTAGGGCGCCGAGGCTGGGTGCATGACCCCAAAGGTCCACGGTCTCTCGGCCTCGACGCCGAATGCCTCAGTCCCAGTCGCCGAACGCCCGAGGCCACCCAGCACCCGCTCGTCGGGGGGACCCTCATTTTCGCAGCTATTGCAAGCCCCCTCCCAAGTCACGGCGCGGGGGACAGGCGCACAGCGCCTCGTCGCGACCCGGGGAAGCGAAGCCGCGTTTGAGCGCTGGTGGAAGCAGATCCCGCGGCTGGAAGGGACGCTCTACGACTGGCAGAGCCAATCCCACAACCGGCATGACCGCGGGGGAAGAACGAACTTCGGCATCACCGAGCGCGCGTTCATGGGCTGCGCAGGCGCCGCGGGATTGCCGAAGACCCCTGAAGCCTTTGAGAACCTGACGCCCACCGACGCGAAGAAGATCGCGAAGGCCATCTGGAGGACCTCAGGCGCGCAACAAATCTCTGACCCAGGAGTCGCGACCGTGGTCGGGGATTGGTTCTGGGGCAGCAACACGGGGGCTTGGCGCGGGGTGAACAGTGTGCTCTCGAGCATGGGCGCGGCAGTCGGTGCTGGAGCACCGCCGGGTCCCGGAGCGAAACTCGGCCCAGAGGCGATGGCGGCGCTGAACTCCCTCCCCCCGGAGCGCTTGGTGAAAGAACTGTCCGAAGCCCGCGCTGCCGAGCACGTAAAAATCGCCGAACGCGCGCCGGAGCAAGCAGTATTTCTCGACGGATGGCAGCAACGCGTCGCTCTGATGCTCGCGCAAGCGTTGGACTTTGACACCGCAGCGACGGCTGATGAGCCCAAGCTACCCAGCCGGTTGCCCTGGCGAGCGTAGGGTCGCGGCTGGCAAGAAGGACTCGGGCCGCAGGTGCGACGCGAGTCCTTCTCTGTTTTTAGCTCAAGGCGAGCGCATCTCGTTCACAGGCAGGTGCTGTTGTCTTCCGGCGAGATCGCCGCGCAGCCCACCGCTTCCGAGCACGACCCAGGGTCGTTGCAGAATAGGCACGCTTCCGGCGTGGAATCCACACAGTCGGGGTCGAACAAGCCACAGCCGCAGTCGCAGCCGTCACCGGAGGCCAAGTACGCAGGGTCGCATGTCCACCCTACGGGTGGGCACGCGAGATCGACTCCGTCGCAGTCTTGATCGACACCGTCGTCACAGAGCTCACCCTGTAGGGGCGAAATACTCGCATCTTGGTCGTTGCAGTCCTGCTCCGCGCAAGAGCCATCGCCGTCTGCGTCATCACACTGGCAAATCATGCCGTCACAGTTCGTGTCGACACCCTGGTTGCATTGTTCGAAGGCGCCCGGGTTCACGGCGGGGTCCGTATCGTTGCAGTCTACGTCGCTGCAGAATCCGTCGCCATCATCGTCCACCATGCACGGGGGCGGAGGCTGGCTATAGCAACTGAGCACCTCAGAAAATAGCATTTCGCAGCCAGAAGCGACGGGATAGTCCAAGAAGCAAACGTAGGCTTCACCGGGTACGCCCTGCGCGCACGCCTCGTACGCCTGCGAAATAGCGACGCAGTCTGGCGGCGCAGTGGAGACAAGCTGTTCGCAGATAAACTGGCACGTGGCATTGTTGATGCAGTCGGGCACCATCATTTCCGCGATAGCGCAAGTCTGCGCGCAGTCCTGCTGTGGCCCAGTGGCGTCGTCTTCGACAGCAATGCCGAAGTGGACGCGTCCGTTGCCTAGCTCGATCAGCTGGTCACCCGCACGAAAGGTGAACGTCACGTCGGTGGTTTGTTGATCGGTGACCACGAAGGGGAGCGGGTTGGTTGAGGTGAGCCGCGCGCGAATGCTAGACCACGTGCCGTCCTCTGCGAGTGCCTCCAGGGTCCAATCCTCAAGAGCGGCTAGGTACCCGCCAGCTGGCAAGTCCCTTGAAACGACTGGTTGATCCAAGTGCTCCTCGGTGGAAATGGTCAGGCTTTCTGTGCCGCTCACCACGATGTCTCCGACGACGCGGTAGGATTGACCGGAGCTCGAGCTGCCCGTCAGCGCGAAACCCACGCTGCCGGTCTTCTGAGCTTCTGGCTCGGCAGAGCCATCCGGGTCGCTGCCGTCGCCGCAGCCGGTCACCGCGGACATAGCGATCCCGACCACACACGCCGCTGCAGCGGTGCTCTTAACGAACTGAACGTAAATAGTTTTCATACTAGACCTCCTCTTGGTTGTGGCCGGGATGCTAACCCAGTCGGGCAGCGGTTATACGGAGAATCCGCGGACGCCGCTTCCTAACTGCCGTGGCGCTACAATTCGAACCTGACGCACTGCGGCAAGAGGGCTCTAGACGAATAGGCCGGCTTCGCAGAAATAGCTGACGTCGGATGCTGAGGAAATCGCTCGCAACGCTGTGCTCTAGACCGCCGTATGGGAGCACGCGGATGCGCTGCCGTCGGCAGTGAAAGCCGCTCGGTCTCACCCTGCAACCGTCCGAGATTGTTGCGCCTCCTTTCGACGCTCCAAGTCGCGAGAGCGGCGTAGAAGCGGGGACCTGGCCTGTGGCGCAACGAGCCGTCGTGACCCTACACGAAACTTCTCTACAAGCTCGAACTTCACGTGCATTGCGTCTAGTAGGACAGAGGATATGCCAACGAAGATTGCCCTTTTTGATACCCATCGCTACGACCGAGAGTTCTTCGAAGCGGCGAATGCTGAGTTTCAGTACGAGCTGACATTCTTGGAAACACGGCTTCGCTCGGACACTGCACCCTTAGCTGCAGGCCACGACGTGGTCTGCGCGTTCGTGAACGACAGACTAGACGCAGCAACGCTGGCGATCCTCGCCGCCTCCGGAACCCGCTTAATTGCGCTTCGGTCCGCGGGCTTCAACCACGTAGATCTGGACGCAGCCAAGCGCCTCGGACTACCGGTCGTCCGCGTCCCCGAGTATTCGCCCTATGCGGTCGCCGAACATGCCGTGGCTTTGGTTTTAGGATTGAACCGGAAGATTCACAGGGCCAACGCCCGAGTCCGTGAGTGGAACTTCTCGCTCGATGGACTTGTGGGGTTTGACCTGCACGGCAAGACCGTCGGCATCATCGGGACCGGGCGAACGGGGCAAGCCGCAGCGAAGATCTTCCGAGGCTTTGGTTGTGAGGTATTGGCCTACGACATCAAGCCCGACCTTGAGTTCGGAAGCCAAGTCGGCGTGCGATACACCCCGCTGCCCGAGATACTTGCGCGAGCCAAGATCATCTCATTGCACGTGCCGTTGACGCCACAGACTTTCCATCTGCTCGACGCGGAAGCGCTTGCGCAGCTGCAGCCGGGAGCGCTCTTGATCAATACGGGTCGCGGCGCGTTGATAGACAGCCGAGCGCTAGTTGCGGTGCTGAAGCGAGGTCAGCTTGGCGGCGCGGGGCTGGACGTTTATGAGGAAGAAGAAGGGATTTTCTTCGAAGATCTATCGGGCAAAGTCCTGCAAGACGATGTCTTGGCTCGCCTGTTGACCTTTCCAAACGTATTACTCACTTCGCACCAGGCTTTCCTGACGGAGGAAGCGCTGCGCGGAATTGCCCACACGACTCTGTCCAGCGTTCGTGCTTTTGAACGCGGTCTGCCCCTAGTCAACCAGATTGACAGCCCCCTTGCCAACGCGACTTAGCCGAAGCCTCCCGACCCGGCCGCGCCCGCCCATCGCGTCACGGACAGCCGCGACCGTGAATCCCAAGCCAAGGAGCACCGGGTACGCATACGTGACCAACTGTGCCACCGAACATTGTCGTAGCGCAGCGAGGTCTACGTGGTAATCTTTGGGGTTGGGCTACGACGAAAAAAACTTCTCCGTGATTGCTGTCACCCACAGCCTTTCCGTGGCGTTGCTCGTGGCGGAGCTACTTGGCTGCGGGCGCCTGAACTACGAGTACGCTCCGGGTAACCCTGTCGGTGGCGCTCCTCCATTGCCCCCACTAACTGCTGCGGTTGACTCCCCAGTCCCTGCTCCAACACCGAAGCCCGATGCGGCCACGCCCAATCCGACACCCGTTCCTACGTCGACATCCCCCACACCGAAGCCCGATGCGGCCACACCCAACACTCAGCCCGACGCTGGCGCTGGTGCTGGTGCCGGCGGGTTCATGGGCTTCGACGCAGGACCGACGGCCCCAGAACCCACCGCTGTTCTCTTTAGCGATAGCTTTGAGTCCGTAGCCTCGGAGTCCGCCTGGGCCACGCCCTGGGATCCGAACACCACGGCGCGTGTAACACAAAACGTGTTTAGCGGTGACGGGGCGCTGCGCGTCACCGGCGATTTCGGGAATGACCAGAGTTTCATGGCTGTCGATCTGCCGTACCCCGACGCGCAGAATACGTTCGTTCGCGTCTACGCCTACGTCGAAGGGATTGACTCCGCGAGTCGTTTTATTCTCTTGGAGCTCCAGTCGTTCGGCACGCCAGGGAAGGTTGGGTTGGACCTCAGCGGCCCCTTGGGGAAGAGCTTGGTGCTCTTTAGCAGCCACGCTTCGCCTGAGAAGGCCTCCTTCGTCACGGCCACTATGCTGTTCAAGCAATGGGTCTGTCTGGAGCTTCGGGTCTTAGTCAGCGAGCAGTCAGGCGAGCTGCAGCTCTGGGTTGACGGCGAAGACCAGGGCACAACCGGCGGCTTCCCCACCGCACCATCGGGCAAAGCCGTGAACCATCTGGACTTCGGCTTCTGGCAGTACATCGGCAACGTCCCAAGTGCGATCTTATACGACGACTTTGTCGTTTCTTCACAGCGAGTCGGTTGTCAGTAGGCAACGCGCCACCGAGCGCGCCTGTTTGTCGGTCGAACAACCCCAGCGAGTCGGCGAGAAGGACGCCCGCTTGGGGGACGCGAACCTGACGTTGACGGCGCCGCTAGAGAGCCTCGGCGCCGCGCGGCATTTCGCGACGACTTCGCGGCACCCGCAGTGCTACGTTCCCGGACATGCCAGCACAGACCGAATTCTTCCGCGAGTTCTCACGGCTGCGGCGAGTGATTCGACGAGCACGGCTCCAGCGCGCCGGGCTGAGCGGCACCACCTCAGGCCTCTTGTTGGCGCTCCCGTTGGCGGCGACGGCGTGGTGGTATGGAAACGACGCGCTTCGGTTCGGTGCGCTAGGTCTGGGCTTAGTCGGGGCTGCGACCTTTGCCTTCAGGGCTGAGCGCCGCGGGCTGTCCGACGAAGAAGTCGCGCTGTTCTTGGATTCCCGCCTCGCCACCAAAGCGGAGATCACCACGGCGCTCAGTCCAGAGCGTGCGACTGAGCTGCACGAGCTGGTGCGGAGCCGCGCGACTCAGCTACTGAGTGCCGCGCGAACCGAACAGGTCCGTCCCACAATCTACATGCGCTTTCACGCTCTGGCCGTCTTCGGCGTCATTGGTATCTTTGGGCTCGGGTGGCTGAAGAGCCCCGGCCTCGCCGACGCGACCCCAGCGCCGCCGGCGCGGCCGCTGTCTGTGGTCGGGCTTAGCGGCTTCGAGAATTTGACGAAACTCGACCAACTCCGCGCGTCTGATCCGGAGCAAGCCGAACGCTTGAAGGCGCTGGCGGAGGCTGCGCGACGTTTGCAGAAGAGCCTCGCCCAGGGGTTGCCCGATCGGGACGCGCTCTCCGAAATCGCGAAGCTGCGCGATGGGATCCACTCCGAGCTCGGTGAGCTCGGCAATAGCGAGAACCGCGCCGGACTGAGCGCAGCGGTCGAGGCGCTAAGAAGAGTGGATGCCACCAAGAAAGCGGCCCAGGCGCTCGGTGATGGCGATCTCGTGCGCTTTGATTCAGAAATGAAGAAGGTCGCGCAAGCGGCGGAACAGCAAGACCGCGACAAAGCCAAGGAGGCCCTGCGACAAGCTATCGCCGCCGCCAAACAGAAGGGCGCTAAGAGTCTGTCGCGGGAGCTCGCCGAGCAGGAGCAGCAGCTCGACGCGCGCTCCCACGCGGCCGAGCTGTTCAAGCAGCTCGACGCTGCGCTGGATGAAAAGCGACGCGAAGGCAAACTGCCTGAATCAGCCCCAAGTGCCGAAGCGCCTTCAAAGGATGCAGCCAACCTCGGGAAGGCGCTCGAAGACGCGCTCAAGCAACTGACTCCCGAGGAGCGGCGTCGAGTCGCTGAGCGGATGAAGCAGGGCATCGAGGATGGAAGCTTCGATTTTGATCCCCAGGCTCAAGCGAAGATGGAGCAGATGGCGGAGCAGCTCTCCACTCCCGAGGGACAACAAAAACTCGCGGAGAGCCTGAAGCGCCTCGCTCAGCCGAGCGCGGGGGCTGAGCGCCAGCAAGGCTTGCGCGACGGCCTCAAAGGTCTGGGTCAAGCCCAACGCGAGCTGAGTGGCGTCCCGATCCCTCTCGGTCGGAGCGGAGGGGGCTTACCTCAAGCGGGCGATGGAAGCGCCGAGGGCAATGCGCCGCGCGCCGGGCGCGGCGGGGACCGAGGTAATCACGACGGCAAGACGGAGCGTGTACACGGCGAGAGCCTCCGAGCCAAGAGCGAGCCCGCGCTCGATCTGAGCCGCCCACTCCTCGGAGCCAGCCAGGGGCGAACGCCCGCGCGTGCAGGTGAAACGGCGAACGCGCGAGGCAGCGGCGCCCTTGAGGCGGCGAAAGCCGGAGAGCTGCTCGGCGTCGACCGGGCACCTATTCCAGCCGAATACCGCGAACAAGTCAGTCGTTACTTTTCGCCTGAGTGAAGCGCGACTAGGGTCAACTGTCATGGTCCCAGGCAATCAAAACGTCGAGAGTCGGCTCCAGCTCGCGCGCAAACAAAGCCAGGCTCTGCGCGCCGCGCTCGGCCAGGTCGTGGTCGGACAGCAAGGGGTCGTCGAGCAGGTGCTCTGGTGCTTGTTGGCGCAGGGACACGTGCTGCTCGAGGGAGCCCCTGGACTCGGTAAGACCTTGCTGGTCCGCACGCTCTCGCAGTGCCTGGATCTCACGTTTTCACGGATCCAGTTCACCCCCGATTTGATGCCAAGCGACATCACCGGAAACAATATGCTGCGTCTCGACACTCAGGGCCGCACGGGCGGCGGCTTCGAGCTACATCGGGGCCCCGTCTTCACCCAGTTGCTGCTCGCCGACGAGATCAACCGCGCCACGCCGAAGACACAAAGCGCGCTGCTGGAAGCGATGCAGGAGCGCGCGGTGACGATCTCCGGGATTCGGCATCCGCTGCCAGAGCCGTTCATGGTGCTCGGCACTCAGAACCCGATAGAGATGGAGGGCACCTACGCCTTGCCCGAGGCGCAGCTGGATCGCTTTCTTCTCATGGTCGTGGTGCAGAGCCCGGACACCGAACAAATGCTCCAGATTTTGGAGCGGACTACTGGGCAACCGAGCCCGGACCCAAGCGCGGTCTTGAGCTGTGCCGACCTGCTCGAGCTTCAGCGGCTCTGCCGTGACATCGTGGTCGCACGACCCGTGATGCACTACGCCGCGCGCTTGGTGGCGGCGACCAGTCCCGGCGCTGCGGGAGCTCCACCCGTGGTGCAGAAGGCCGTTCAGTACGGCGCCTCTGTGCGTGCCGCCCAGGCGATGGTCTTGGCCGCCAAGGCGCGGGCGCTACTCGACGGTCGCGCAAACGTGGCGTTCGAAGATGTGCGCGAAGTCGCGGCGCCAGCATTGCGCCATCGGTTAATCTTGAGTTTCGAGGGGGAAGCCGACGGCCTCACGACTGACGACGTCGTCCACGAGGTCTTGGCCGGCGTAGGCGAGCACCCGGAAGCCGTGGCCCGCGAACTCCGCGGCTAGTGAGTCGACGAGCCATGAGGTCAGGTCACTGGAAACACGTACTGCAGCTGCCCCTCTGGGTGGTCCTCTGGGTGGCGCTGCCGCGCGGCCTGGGCGACTTTCAAGCGGAGTCACCGATCGCCATTGCCCACGCCACGCCTCAAAACGTCGTGGGCATCGACACGGCCGCGGCCTACCCGATCCACGTCGACGTCGCGCCGATACTTGGCGAGCGATCCTCCGGATCACCGGGATGGCTCATGTACCTCGTCAGGTTGCGAAACCTCACCGGCGCGCCGCTCGCCGGCACCCTCTACCTGACTCGCTCGACCAGCCAGTACGGCGAACCCAACATTGAGGAACCGCTCGTCCAGACGGCGTTTCATGTCGGCGGCACCGAAACGGTCGTACTCCGCGTCCCGGTCGCTGGGGAGGCAGCCCGGAGCATCGACGCGATCGCGGTGGGCTCGGACAACAGCCGACTCGGACTGGGACGGGCCGAGTGCAGCAGCTTCGATCGCCCCTTCTTGTTCTCCCTCGACAACCCGAGTCCGTTAGTCGCCCTGCTTCGAGACCAGACCGTCCCGGGCCTGATCGCCCCAGGCAGCGGCCCTCCCCTGACGGCCGCGAGTGAGCTCGCCTACCTCGATGCGAAGACAGGCGACCCACTCCTGCCCGATCATGCCGCGGGTTATTCGCCCGCGACAGTGGTGTTCACAAGCAGCGAGCAGCTCGTGAACCTGAAAGTCCCGGAGCTGACCGCATTGGCTTCGTGGGTCCTAGCCGGCGGGACGCTCGCGGTCACGTTAACTCGGCCCGAAGATCTCAGGCACGACACGCTCACGCGCTTGCTCGGCGGAGTCGCCGAGCGGGCCGAACCGCAGGGGGCTCATTTGGACGAGCTGCTGGCCCTGTACTCGGCTGCGACCAGCCCCTGGGACGGAGCGATCGAGCACTCGGCGTCAGACAGCTCTCGTAAGCCCGCGGCGGGCGCGCTGCCCGCCGAGATGCTCCGCAAGATCCGCGGCTTCCGCGGCGGCAACCTCAGGGACTCCGACTTCGGTGGGTCCGCGACCTATGGCCTCGGCGAGGTCCACCTGCTGAGCTTCAACCCAAGCGAGCTCACGGACAAGATCCCGAGCACCTGGACGCGGCAAAAGCTCCTCGACTTGCTCGCGCACGCGGCGTACCGCACCCGGCACGTGGCCCTACCACATGGGCGTCTGCCGTTCGATCAGGGGCGGGCCTACTGGGTCCGCAAAGCGGTGGACCCGAACCCAGGCAACCATGGATTCCTGATCGCTGCCGCGCTGCTGCTCGTTGTCTACGCCCTGCTAGCGGGCCCGCTGAATTTTCAGCTGGCGGCGGGGCGCGGCAAGCCTCTTCAGGCCCTCTATCGATTGCCGCTCTGGTCGCTCGGCGCGCTAGGGCTGGTGCTCGTGCTCGGCTCGCTCTCCCGCGGCGGCGCAGCCACGGCCCGGCACCTCACGCTGATCGAAGCCGGCGCTGGGATGCCGCGCGGGAGCGCTCTACGTTTCCGTGCGTTTTATGCCGACGCGCTGAGCGACCGAGCCATCACGGTCAGCGAGCGCGGTGCGGTCGTCGCCCTCAACGACGACGGCGACGACACGCGCGCGACGCTGGTCGCGACTAGCGAGGGGCTAACGTTGGAGCACCTTCACACCAAGCCTTGGCAGACGACCCTGTTCCGTGAAGAGGGCTTCGCGGATCTGGGCCGAGGTGTCAGCCTAGTCGAAGAACGAGGACAGCTAGTGATCAAGAACCGTCTCGGGCGCGATTTGCTTGGGGTCGTTGTGCGCGATCTGAGCGGCGCGCTCTACAGCTTCGAGCAGCTTGCCGACGGGACGACCACCCAGGCCCGCACCGGACAGCCCATCCAGGCGTCAACCACACTGGCGGCGAGCGGGGTCTATCCGCTGGACCTCACGAGCTTCGAGCACACCCTTGAGCGCGTGTCCCCGGGCCTAGCTGACGCTTGGCGTGCCGTCGAGACGCTTAGGAGCGACGACATCGATTGGTGGCCCGGCGACGTCCCCGTGCTCATCGGGCAGATTCGGGGCGGCGAGGGGCGGCTTGAAGACTCGGGGATCCCGCTCACTCAGGACCGGGTCTTGCTCCGGGTGGTCGGCTTCGGAGGGACGCTGTGACCCCGGCGATCTTGGTGGAGGGCCTGAGCCAAAGCTACGGCCGAATGCAGGTACTGCACGACGTGAGCTTCTGCGTTTATCCCGGTGAAATATTTGGATTTATCGGACCAAACGGAGCTGGAAAAACCACCACGATTCGCACCTTAGCGACGCTGCTTGAGCCGACCGCAGGTCGCGTCGAGGTCTGCGGCGTCGACGTCTTGCTCGAGCCGGAACGGGTGCGGCGCATGGTCGGCTACATGCCGGATCACGCCGGCGTGTACGAACGCGTCACGGTCCGGGAGTACCTGGAGTTCTTCGCCGCCTCCTACGGGATCGCCGAGACGGAGGTGACCGACGCGGTGATTGAACTGACGGACTTGCAGGACCTGTCGGAGCGGCTCGTGGTCTCGCTCAG